>DYDT01000044.1 GCA_020404485.1 Rickettsia endosymbiont of Diachasma alloeum
AATCGCTGATTCTTTAAATTCAGCTGGATATACCTTTGGTTTTATATCTGTCATTTTTATCCTTTCTGTTAATATCGTCTATTATTAACTGTCCGGAAAACTATAGCCACATCAATATTAGGAACTAAGATAGATCTTGGTAAAGTTGATTGCAATTCTTTCTTTGTTGCAGCTAAGGAAGATCATATTGCACCTTGGCGTTCAATATATGATAGAATGAAATTGATAAATGGTGATAAGGTTTTTTGCCTAACTGATTCAGGGCATGTAGCAGGGGTTGTTAATCCTCCAAAAACTACTAAATATAATTATAGACTTAATGAGGATTTAAGTTTAAATAGTAAAGAATGGCTTTTGAAAGCTACAGAATATAAAGGCTCATGGTGGGAATGCTGGCTTGATTGGCTTATCAAAAGTAATACTGAACTAGTAAAATCTTTAGATTATAAAAATTTAATAGTAATTGAAGAAGCACCAGGAAGTTACGTTAAAAAATAAAAAAGTTTGTGAAGAGAAAAAATAAAAAATTTACGGAAATATTTATTGCCTTTATTTTAGGCATAGCAATAGGTGTTCTAGGATATTCAGATTATGGAACTGATTTAATAAATCAGTTCAAAATATCGCATACACCGCATCCAAAAATAAAGCATTACAATATTTCGCAACTTTCTAGAAGTAAAGTTAGTACATGTTTTACTCCCCCATCAGGCTGCACCAAGTTTATAGCAGATCAAATTGATACAGCTAGAGAGTCTATTTATATGCATGCATATGGTATGAGTGATTCGTTAATTACTGCCGCTTTAATTGATGCTCAAGCACGTGGTGTACAAGTGAAAATCTTACTTGATCGTAGTAATTTAAAGCAAAAATTTTCTAAATTACACGAATTACAACGAGCAAAAATTGAGGTAGGAATAGATAAAGTTCCAGGCATTGCTCACAATAAAGTTATAATTATTGATAGAAAGAAAGTTATAACTGGCTCATTTAATTTTACTGCCGCTGCTGATAAACGTAATGCAGAAAATGTAATCGTTATAGAAGATGCTGAGCTTGCAGATTCTTATCTACAAAACTGGCTCAGTAGAAAAGCGAGGAATGGATAGGATTGTCATGCCGCAACTTGATCGCGGTATGACACAACCCTTAAGCAGGCTTTTTATTAAATACGTTTTTTTGTGCTTGCTCAGCCATATTCTGCATATTAGAAGAAGCTTGATGAACATTTTCAGAAATGTTCTTGTTTACTACTTCTAATATTTTTGCTGAAGTTTCATAAGCAATATTTGCAATCTCTTTAGCATTACTCATAGATGTTTCATAAATAGACTTAAAACATTTCTGATGACAATCGCTTGCTTGCTTAAAATCATTGGAACCCATTGCTTCTTTAGTAGAATTCAAAATGGTGTTAACATTATGTTGTACCATTTTAGAGTTTTTCTTAAGTAAGTTTTGCATGCTTTCAGTAGCTATCTGATTTGTTGTTACTAAAATATTCAAAGCTCTTTGCATTGTTCCGGTGGTAGATGAAAAATCTATATTAGGCATGTTTTTTATCTTACTACATGACAATTTTTAGAGATGTAAGGACTAAATGGTTGAATTTTTTTGATAATTCATGATGATAGAGGCAAAAATACTTGGTTCATATATGACAGATCAATCCGC
>DYDT01000045.1 GCA_020404485.1 Rickettsia endosymbiont of Diachasma alloeum
ATATAATTATCAGAGATTTCATTCAAGTGTTGGCTATAAAAAACCCATGAATGTCTATCTTGATAGTATGCAAAATTATGCACAAATGGCAGCTTAATTTGGGGCATAATTACCAAGCATTTTGGGCAAATATTTTGTCTTGATTCTTCAGTCCATTATATTCTACCCATTATTATACTAGTTAATAAGAACAGCAAATTTGCTATTCTTATTACATGAATGTTATATACTTTTATGGTATCACTTATTGTAATAATAGGTGGAATAAATATACTTATATCCAATATAAAATATATTAGAAGGATGTGTTTTTTTAATAGTTTATTATACAATTGTACCATCACTTATTTCGTGGTGTTCACCACCCATTATATATTAGTATAATATTAACTTATATCGTTATCCTCACCTATCAAATTCGCCATATCATCATCACTGAAATATGCTTCATCTAAAGCACTATAATTGTTATGAAACCACTGATTTTGCACTAAATCTATATCTTTTGATGGCGTGTTATCTTTATATGCACCTATATCCTTAAAATGATTATATATATCATCACTATTTAAGCTATTTGCTTCCTTGCCAGCAATATAGGCTGTTTTAAAGAGCTCCTTGGTAATTCTCTTTACTAAGTGCTGCTCTTCTAATTGTTCTTGAGTATAATGCACTCCCCCATTTACCCAAAAGTTTCGAATAGATTCTATCAATGGCACATTGTCGCATACATAGTTTTTAAACCTCGTAAATAAACTATCCTCTTCTTGTAGGATTAAATCATTATCTTCCTTCCACTGATCTAATATATTACTGGTTATATTACATAGCTCTTCTTGATTAGTACCATCAAGTCCCTCTAATATCTTCTTCGCAATTCCTTGATCCATTTTCTTTAACATAATAAGTGGGATATTTACCATTTCCTTAACCACTACTATTTCACATGATAATATTTTGATTGCATTTGATACTATAACTAATGGTATTGCCATGATCTTTAATACTGTACTTAAAGTGCTATACCTATATTCATGCGATGTTAAACTATATATATCGCTATATTTCTTATGCTCTCCTATACTAAAACTATTTAACGTCTTTAGATTTAAGCTGATTTTATTTGCTATGTACTTGTTTGTATAATTAATATAATCTGTCATTGTTCTTATTATGCTCTCCTATAACAATAAAACTTATAATGCAAAGCGTAAGAAGCCTTAAGCCTCTACACCTATATCAATATGATGTGATAATTCTGACCCTCTACCCTCGTATGCTACTTCGGTGGTATATTCATCGGTAGCATTGAATGATACTTCAGATCTAAACTCATCTTGAGTGTTAAATATACTACTAAATACTTGCAAAAACTTATTCTGAAATGTACTGAATTCTCCTATGCTACTATTCTTAAATTCACCATCAGCAATTACAGGAAGTGACTGAGATAAAGCTATAACTTGATCATTGTTAAGACTCTGTAAAAATGCTTCTAACATTTCACTTTCTTTCGGACTTAAGTTCGCAAGTGCCGTTTCGATATTAGCTACTTGCTGCTCATTTAAATTGGCTCCTAATTTTTGTGCCAATTCTTCAGATATTATTACTTTGTCAATGTTATTATCTGCAACTATCATATCATCGAGAGCAGAAATATTACTTGCTATTGCCTTAATATTTTGTTCTTGATTATAATTATGAAACAAATTATCACATAACTTCTGTAACTGATGCTCATGCTCCTTTATATACTGACGCCCCACTTCCTCTAAAGCAGCTATATTCTTTACTTTTGCATCATCTAAACTGGATGTTTCTTTAGTGATTGGCAGCTTTACCTCATAAAACTCATCTTGACTTGGTAAATCACTTCTTACCTCCGATGTAGCATTCTCTTCGCTCGCGTGCATTAATCTATCGATTAACTTACCCTTAGACATCCAGCCTATTGCTCCATCATTATTTGGCGTCTCAAACAGTTTCAATACTCCATCACACACCATTACTACTGGATTAACATGCTTTAAAAACTTCCAAACTCCATTACTTGTTAAACCTTCATTTGACTTATCACTTACAGGTATTGCTTCATGAAAATTAAGTGCATCATTAAAGTTCACTGAACACACCATAGTTTTATCTAATATTTCTTTTTGCTGCTCACGGTTATTATTGCCTTTTAATATCTTTAATGCCTCATATGCCGGACGGTTAGCAGCTAACCCTCCATCTGCATAGGCATATAATGCTTCTTTTGATACAGATGTACCTGCAATAGCACTTGCATTCGTTACCGCCTTAAAATATGTAGGTGCTGCTGTAGTTGCAAGCAGCACATCCTTAAGACTTGGATCACTATGTCCGCTTGTCCCAAATAGATTATGGCTGTCAAATACTTCTACTTCCCGCTCATCTGTATTTAAATTTGTCACCGGTATCATTAAGCGTGATGTAGCTTCACTTAAACGCATGCCTCCTAAATGATCATCTAATATTTTCTCTAATGGCTTCTGACTGTATTTATGCGTAAATACTTGCTTCACTCCGCTTAATAACTCATTTGGAAATATTTGCGGTGCTGCTTCCTTAAATATCTCTAAAGCCTGCTTGGCACTATATTTTGGCTCACTACTGCCTGGCTCTTTGGGAATGGTTAAAAGTCCTGCAATCAGCCCTCCAACACTAGTGCCTGTTATTATTGGAAATAACTCCGTTATAGACTTACCTGTCCGCTCTTCTATTTCAGCAAGTACTACTAGCTCCGCTATCCCTTTTACCCCTCCTCCTGATAACGAAAGAATGCGGTTGCTCTTTACAATCTCAGTTTCCATATTCGATGTTATATTTTGTTCTTTATTGCTCATTGCCTCGCTCCTATCTTTTTTGATAACTTTAGGATAAAACACCTTATTTGTTTATACAATAGTAAATGTTATAAACATTTAATTTAATACCCCTCCTTGATTAATATACTGCTCTATCTCTTGTGTGATCTGTCAACACTTTTCCGGACAGTTGTTCATGCACATTGTTGTATTTCTTCATATTTTACTGGTGATAGATAGTCATTAGCAGAATGCATTCTGATACGGTTGTAAAATACCTC
>DYDT01000046.1 GCA_020404485.1 Rickettsia endosymbiont of Diachasma alloeum
AGAGGTATTTTACAACCGTATCAGAATGCATTCTTCTAATGACTATCTATCACCAGTAAAATATGAAGAAATACAACAATGTGCATGAACAACTGTCCGGAAAAGTGTTGACAGATCAACATTGCTGGGCTAATTTAAAAAATTACTTAAGAAAAATCATTAAGCAGTTTAAGGATCTCAGATGTGCTATAACTACAGCTATATCTAAAACCTTTCCGTGTTAGCTATATTAAAAATCCACCTGTTTCAGCACCGCTATTTAAAGATGATTTTTGGGTAAAGCTATTTTCTTCACCTTTACGTACATAATTAATAAAAGCTGTTTTTTGTTCTTGATCTTCAATGTTTATGTTACTAGGTCTTTCTAAGATATTTTGGATATTATGGACTTTTTCTTGTAATTCACTAATTTGGTTCGAATACTCCGTATTATTCTCGACTTCTTGTCCTTTAGTGATATATAAAATCTTAGCACTTTGATTAGCAGGAAAAGTAACAATACTTATTTCTAACAGATCAGCTTCGGTAATTACTCTTTGTTTTGCATCATTAAAAACCGAGTTTTTTATATAAAATCCGATAGATAAACCATCTATTGCACCCTGCTTTATTAACTCTATCTCTTCACGACCAGCTTTAACCTTATTATTTATTACTGCCTCCATTTTTAAACCGTGATCATCTTCCACAAGATGACTAATAATTCCGATTGGTTTTTTACTATCATGCTGCCAAAGGAATTTTATATTTTGATGAACGACATTTGCAAAAGCCCCTTTAACTATTAAATCATTATGATGATCAGCGATATTATAGACACTTGCATAGCCATTAATTACTACTTCACTATTAGTTGAGGATTTTATTTCTATATTGTCAAAAGTTTGATTGCTGTAGATTATTTTTTTCATATGTTTATTACCTATTCTTCGTTGTCACTCTGCGGCTTGTATCTGCTAGGTCTACTAAAAGTTGCAGTTCTGAAGCTAAAAATACTATAACTAGCACTAAGAGAGGATATAAAATTTGACTAACAGATAAAGCTCCTCTATTATCTTGATCAATATATAATTACAAATAGAATTCTAGTTATGAACAAAAATATAAAACTATTTTTTGCAGCAATTTTTATTGTATTCAGTATAGGAAATAATATTATCTTGGCTGACGATTATCCCAAAAGTGAACAAGAACAGAAATGGGATGAAGTAGGTTCGATAGCTGGGGAAGAAGGGCTAGTTTTTAGACCAGGCAGAATTAAAAATGAATCTACTAAAGCAGCTGGTTGTTCAATTAATAAATATCTATGGCAAGCATCAATAAATACTGTAAGTTTCATTCCTCTTGCATCAGCTGACTCAAATGGTGGCGTTATAATTACAGAATGGTATAGCCCTCCCGCTACCCCCAATTTTCGTTTTAAAATAAACATATTTATTAAGGATGATGTGATACATCCTGACGCAATTGAAGTAAAAGTATTTGAAGAAGTGCTAAAGAATAAACAATGGGTAATGAATGAAAATACTTCGAATCTTGCTATCACACTTGAAGACAAAATTCTAAGAAGAGCAAGGGAAATATATATTAGTAGTGCGAAATAATTGAAAAACGTCATTGCGAGCGAGCGAAGCGAGTGCGGCAATCTCATGAGACAGTATAAGATTCCTGAGATTGCTGCGTCGATTCTGCAAATCTCCTCGCAATGACGGCAAATAAAAAATAAGAAACATGAATATTGAACAAAAATGGCAACAGATTTGGCAAGAAGAAAAAGCCTTTGAAGTATCAAACGAAAGCAGCAAACCTAAATATTACGTTTTAGAGATGCTACCTTACCCATCCGGTAAAATTCACGTAGGTCACGTACGTAATTATTCTATAGGTGACGTGGTTGCTAGATTTATGACAATGCAAGGCTTTAACGTACTTCATCCTATGGGCTGGGACTCTTTTGGCTTGCCGGCAGAAAATGCAGCAATAAAAAATAATTCTCATCCGAAAGAATGGACTTATTTGAATATCGACAATATGAAAAAGCAGCTGAAATCGATGGGCTTTTCCTATGATTGGTCTAGAGAGATAAATAGTTGCGACCCTGATTATTATAAACATGAGCAAAAATTTTTCTTAGAGCTTTATGAAAGAAATCTTGCTTATCAAAAAGAATCGCTTGTTAATTGGGATCCGGTTGATAATACTGTACTTGCAAACGAGCAGGTTGTTGACGGGCGTGGTTGGCGTTCAGGTGCGATAGTTAAAAAGCGTTATTTAAAGCAATGGTTTTTAAAAATCACGAATTACGCTGAAGAGTTACTAAATGAGATTCCTAGCTTAACCGAATGGCCTGAAGCAGTACGCTCTATGCAAGAAAAATGGATCGGTAAATCAATAGGTGCTAACTTTCATTTCAAAATTAAGGATAATGAAGATGCCATAGAGGTATTTTCAACTAAACCTGAAACTATATTTGGAGCTAGCTTTGTAGGCATTGCTTTTAACCATCCAATAATAGAGGAATTAGTTTCTAAAACTCCTGCAATAGAAAATTTTATAGCTAAATGCTCTAATATAACCGGCTCTGCTGAGCTTGATAAAGCTGAGGAAGAGGGAATATTTACCGGTCTTTACGTCATTCATCCTTTTGACTCAAATATAACTTTACCTGTTGTTATTACTAATTTCGTGTTGATGGATTACGGCACAGGTGCAGTTTTTGGTTGCCCTGCTCATGACCAACGTGACCATGAATTAGCTGTTAAAATGAATTTACCTATAAAGCAGGTAATTGAAATAGATACGGATGTGCAGAAAGCTGCATATACTGCAGATGGTATTTTAGTTAACTCAGGTTTTTTAGACGGCTTAACTAATAATGAAGCTAAGCAAAGAATTATAGAAGAATTTGAGAAATTAGGCATAGGCAAACGCACAATAAATTATCGCCTGAAAGATTGGGGGATTTCAAGGCAACGTTTTTGGGGCTGTCCTATCCCTATAATTCATTGTGATTCTTGCGGTTTAGTACCTGTACCTGATTCGGATTTACCAGTTACTCTACCTGATGACGTGAAATTTGATGGTCACGGCAACCCTTTAGACAATCACCCAACTTGGAAGCATGTTAACTGCCCGAAATGTAGCAAGCCTGCTATTCGTGAAACTGATACTTTTGATACGTTTTTCGAATCTTCTTGGTATTTCACAAGATATTGTAATAGCCAGGCTCTAGAAATGACCGATAAAAAAGCTTGCGATTATTGGTTGCCAGTTGATAAATATATTGGCGGTATTGAACACGCCGTAATGCATTTACTATATGCAAGATTTTTTACTAGGGTAATGAACGAGCAGGATTATGTTAGCGTCCGTGAACCTTTTAAAGGGTTATTCACACAAGGCATGGTATTGCATGCTACTTATAAAGACGAGCATAATAATTGGCTATATCCTGAGGAAGTAATTAAAAAAGGTAATGAATTTTTCCATAAAGACAATGGTGGTTTAGTTACACAAGGTCGCATCGAGAAAATGAGTAAATCCAAAAAGAACCTCATTGATCTTGAAACTATGCAACAACAATATGGTGCAGATGCGATAAGATTTTTCGTATTATCTGACAGCCCACCGGAAAAAGATTTAGAATGGTCAGCAAGCGGTATTGAGGGGTGTGCACGTTTTATCAATAAACTTGAACAGATGCAAGAAGCGATAATAAAGCTTTCAGATAATGATAATACTAATAAAGAGTTAAAGAGGTTAATTCATTTTACCATCAAACATGTGGCTGAGGATATAAAGCATTTTGCTTTAAATAGAGCAATAGCACGTATGCGTGAGCTTTTTAATGCTATATCAAGTGAGATTAATAAAGAAGAAATTGACGTACAAAACGCAAAGCACGGCTTTAATGTATTAATTCAGCTGTTAAATCCTTTCATCCCACATATTACAGAAGAAATTTGGCAAAAGCTTGGTCACAAAACATTTCTATATAATGCAGTATTTCCTACTTTTGATGAATCGATGTTAGAGCTAGATACATATGTTATGGCAGTTCAGGTTAATGGTAAGCTTCGTGATACTTATGAGTTCAATACATCTGCAAACGAAGATGAAATAAAGCAGATTACTATTGCTTTACCGAAAATCCAAAAATTTTTAGAAAACAAAGAACCTAAAAAAATTATCCTTGTTCCTCAAAAGATCATAAATATCATTTGCTGAAGATTCTCATCACGCAATTCCTGTCATCCCGTGACTTGATCACGGGATCTTACATAACAGTCTGTATTCTGAGATCCCGTGGACAAACCATGGAATGACATATCATAATAACCTAACAAATTGTCATATTTTACCTAAATATTAAACTATCCATAAACATTGTGACAAAAATGTTATAAAAAAATGTTGCTTTCTTTTAAATTCGGCATTAACGTATATATTTATGTCAACCAACATTTTAGGGTAAGTCACAATGTCATCAATCGATGTTTTAATAGTAGACGATGAAGAAGATATACGGAATCTCTGTGCGGCAATTTTGAAAGACGAAGGTTTTAGTCCTAAAGTTGCAGCTAATAGTACACAAGCTCTTAAAATACTTGCTGAAAAGCCGGTATCTGCGGTAGTACTTGATATTTGGCTTCAAGGAAGCGAAATGGATGGTCTTGGTATCCTAGAAGTGATTAAAAAACGCTATCCTTTAATGCCAGTAATAATTATTAGTGGTCATGGTACAATAGAGACAGCAGTAAATGCTATAAAAATGGGTGCTTACGACTATTTAGAAAAACCTTTTAATAATGATAAATTAGTTATTTTGCTTAAAAGAGCTTGTGAAGTCACAAAACTAAAACGTGAGAATATAGATTTAAAATCAAAAGTTATAGATAAAACTGAGCTAGTAGGTAACTCCACTGTTACTTTAAAATATAAAGCAGAAATAGATAAAGCGGCAAGCTCCAGCAGCCGTATTATGATTCATGGTAAAGTAGGCAGTGGTAAAGAGTTAACAGCAAGGTTAATTCATAAAAAATCAAAGAGAGTTAATAATCCATTCATTATTTTCAGCCCTACCTGCATGACTTTAAAAAAAATTAATCAAGAGTTATTCGGTGAAGCAGAAAAGCAAGAAAGTAATAATAACAGTAATAAACGACCTACTATTCTAGAGTTTGCTAATAACGGCACTTTATATATAGATGAAGTTAGCAATATCCCAGTTCCAATTCAAATAAAATTATTAAAGTTTTTAAAAGATCATACTATTAAAAAACCTTACGGGAAAGTTGTCAAAGTTGACATAAAAATCATCACCGGCACTTCTAAAAATATTCAAGAAGAAGTTAATAATGGTAGGTTTTTAGAAGATTTATATTATCGCCTAAATGTATCGTCATTAAAAGTACCATCATTATTTGACAGAAAAGAAGATATACCGCTGTTAGTTAAATATTTCGTTAAACAACTTTCAAAATTTTCAGGTTTAAAAGAACGTGTTTTTGCTGATGAAACTATAGCTGCATTACAATCTTACGAGTGGCCAGGTAATATTAGACAGTTACGTAATGTTGTTGAGTGGACTTTAATTATGAATCCTATCACCTCAGGAAATAATGAAATAATTAAACCCTATATGATACCCTCAGAGATTCTAGCAAACAGCGTTAATTTAACTAAACTTGAAGATAGCTTTGATATGTTATCTATGCCCCTTAGAGAAGCTAGAGAAGTTTTTGAACGCCAATATCTATCAGCACAAATGAGCAGGTTTAACAATAATATCTCAAAAACATCTTCATTTGTCGGTATGGAGCGATCAGCTTTGCATCGTAAATTAAAATTATTAAGCTTGCATATACCTCCAACTGGACGAATCAACGAGGAGGAATATGAAGAAGCAAACGCTTAAAACTATAATTATTTTTACTATTTCTTTATCCTTGACTAATTGCTCTGAACCTACACGTGATGCTAATGGTTTACTAACTGATAACCAAAGTACTGTAATTAGGAATTACATAATGTCACAAAATGCTAAAAACCTTAAAGTTAACCTTAAAGGACAATTTGGCTCAAATCTAAGAGGATTAAAACTAATTGGAGTAAAGTTAATAGATGAAGATTTGTCAGAGGTAGATTTAACTTCATGCGAAATATTACGTGCTGATTTTACTGGAGCTAATTTACAAAAAGCTATCTTAACAAATGCTATCATACAAGAAAGTAATTTTGCAAATGGGACAATACAAAATGTTTCAGGATATAACTCTGATTTCCAAGGCTCAATTTTTAATAATATAACTCTGCAAGATACAAATTTTGTTCAGGCAAATTTTAGTAATACTGCTTTTAGCAAGACTAATATTAAAAATGTAAATTTTGAAAATGCTAGGCTTGAAAATGTATTATGGAATAATGATACTATTGATGGAGTTAATTTTCAAAAAGCTATTCTTAAAAACAATAGTTTTAAAAGTACTAATATAGAAAATTCAATATTTTATGGTGCAGATTTAGAAGGAAGCATCATAAATAGTACTAATTTTACTAACAATTATTTTGAATCTAGCGACTTAAGTAGAGCGAAATTAACTGCCGTAATAATTAAGGATTCTAATTTTACACAAAGTATATTTAATGAGATAAATTTTAATAATGTGCAGGCTAATAACTCTATTTTTTCTTATACTACTTTTCAAGGTTCAACCCTGCAAAATATCAGTATAGTTAAATGCGATTTACAAAGTAGTGTAATTAGCGGCTCTACTTTAACTCAGTTTAAAGTAGATACTAGCTTATTAAATAATGTAAGCCTAAATGATATTAAATTTAACAATTTATCGATAAAAAATAGTAATGCTAATTTTGCAAGACTTAATAAAATGGCTGGAGTAAATATTACTTTTAATAACTTAAGCTGGACTAATAACGTCTTTAGCAATAACGATGTCAAGCAGTTCACAGTAATTAATACCGACTTAAATAATAGTGAATTATCAAACTCGAATATAAGCAATAGTCAGTTCAACAATGTAAATTTTTCTAAAACATTAATGCAAAACGTAAATTTTTCGGATGTGAAAATTACTTCAGGAAATTTAAATCAGATAGCTTTAATAGGGTCTAATTTAACAAATATTATATTTAATAATTCTTCTTTTTATAATTCACAAATAAATAATACTCACTATACGAATTCGATTTTTGTTAATACTAACTTTGCAAGCAACATCATTTTAAATAGTGAAGATTTCAGTAAATTTCCCTCAAATATAGTAATTACTTCTGTAAAAGATTTGCAAAAAACTACTAATCTAGCAAATATGAATTTAGCAAATTTTGATTTAAGTAATTTAATATTTAATACAGTTAATTTTTCTGGTGCTATTTTCAAAAACGCTAATTTAACAAATACAGCAATTCAAAACTCTAATATAGAGAAAGCTGATTTTTCTAATGCAATAGTTAGTAAAACAGATTTTTCAAACTCTATATTAACGGATAGCATATTCAAGTCGGCTAAAATTGATCAAGCTAATTTTACTGGTAGCAACTTAACTAATGCTGACTTTACCGAGGCAAAAATTAAAAATGTTAACCTTGATAAAGCTACCACTACTGGAGTAAAGGGGATAGATAATTCTAATTGATAGAATAAAAAATCAGAATTTTATCCAAAGAGTTAACAATCATTCGCTGCACTTGCTCGCAAGGCATTGCCCGCGTGGATCATTTTCCCCTGTCATCCCGTGATTTATTCACGGGATCCAGCTAAAAAATACTAATAAAATTCTGGATGCCGTGGTCAAGCCACGGCATGACACCGAGGGCGTTTTCCGATCCACGCAATAAAGCCGGCTCACAATGACGATTTGAAAACCTAAAAAAACTGTCCGGTACTATTAAAAATCCGTTGAAATGGATAGGAAAAAGTATTTAACTGTTAAAAAACTTTTTAATTTTCAGCTTATCTTCTTTAGATAAATCAGGTTTAAACCTATATATGTCTTTTGTGCTTGGGCTTTCGGGTCTAAATTTAAATGTGCCTTTCGTAGTTTGAATTGTAACTATCTGATCAGGAGCACTCCATTTAGGAAAGTCGTATTGCATCACTATATCACCATCCCGTAAACCTGCTTTGTAAGCATTGCTATTTTCATCAATATTTTTTATCATATTATTATTTAATAAAGCATCTCTATCAAAACCACGATCATATGTGTCAACAGCGGTCGAAAAATGATACAGATTTTAAATATGCATCGGCTGAAAATTGATACAGTATCATAAAAACGTAATAACTTCGTATAGCATACATTATACGAAGTTATACGAAGATGATGC
>DYDT01000047.1:2500-3533 GCA_020404485.1 Rickettsia endosymbiont of Diachasma alloeum
TAATATAGCATAATAATATTAATTAATCTCTCAGGGTTTAATTCCCCGAAGCTCTGCTTCGTGATATCATAAGAAACAACTAAAACTTTTTTAGATACCTCGTAGCTCTCTGCGAGGAGCATCATTATTAAAGGAATAATATATGCATTATTTAGGATATGGCGGCATTTCTCTTGGATCAATCCTTGCAATAGTAATATCATTTAACGTAAACCATTCAATATTATGGGAATTATTCATGGATTTTTTGGTTGGTTTTATATTGCGTATTATTTATTGTTCAGAAAATAAATTAGCTTCTATGCATTTTTATAATGAATTAGTTTGAAATTGGGATGATTTATAGGAGATATTTTATTTTTTTGGAGATATAGCAAATACTGGCAAATAGCTAACCCATTTACGACATGAGATATGTTTCCAAAAAATTAAAAGATGAGATAGAAATTATTCTAACTTCAAACTAATTCACTACAGTTATAAAAAATGCTCCGTCATTACAAAGAATTTGGGGCAGGGCATTCATGGGTAACTGAGTATGGTGATCCGGAGAATCCTGAAGATTTAGCACATATCAAAAAATATGCACCTTTAGAAAATTTTTCTCTAACTAAAAAATATCCAGCTGTGTTAATTACCGATTCGGTACTTGATCAGCGTGTGCATCCATGGCATGGAAGAATTTTTGAATATGTACTTGAGAAAAACCCTAATATCAAAACTTATTTTTAGAGAGTAGCGATAGTGTATATGGTAGCGGTAGCGATTTAAAAGATAGTGCTGATTATTTCACTAACCTATTTACTTTTTTTGTAAATAACTTGAAGTTGAAGATTAAATAATATTTTATGTCATTCCAGCGAAAGCGAGAATGACATATAGGGTATTTTCTGAACTATGATCTGTCAACACTTTTCCGGACAGTTGTTCATGCACATTGTTGTATTTCTTCATATTTTACTGGTGATAGATAGTCATTAGAAGAATGCATCGTAATAACTTCGTATAGCATACATTATACGAAGTTATACGA
>DYDT01000048.1 GCA_020404485.1 Rickettsia endosymbiont of Diachasma alloeum
CTCATAAACCAACTGCTATTTCTAACATTAGATTGGAATAAGCTTTAGCTTAAATTCTAAGGCACTTCCAGTGCCTACCATCAACCTACCGGCTCTCAGCCGGTAGTGGTTGAGTTTAAAAACTTACTGTATCTTGCTTTTTTTCCCTAGATTCCTGCTTTCGCAGGAATGGGGCATCCAGGGCGTTTTTCGATCCATACGGGGCAAGCCTCACGCAAGAATGACATAGTTGGTAACATTACCTCAATTCAGCTTTCTTAAGCTCCTCCAAGTTACACGATCCTATACACATCATAGTAATTTTGAGCTGTTCTATTATTAGCTGTATCTCTTCAGATACTAAATTTTCTGAAACATCAGCTGCTTTTAAAAATGGACCAGCAAGACCAAAAATATCCGCTCCCATGCGAATAGCTTTAGCCCCGTCAATACCTGATTTTAAGCCACCACTTGCAATAACCGAAATATCCTTTGAAGCTTCCCGCACCATTTTTAGGGAATCTAGCGTCGGAATCCCCCAATTGATAAAACTACTAGCTATACGATTTTGTAACGAATTTGTAGCACGGTAAGCTTCTACCTGACTCCACGATGTTCCACCACTTCCTGCAACATCAAGAATCTTAACTCCTATATCTATAAACTGCTTGGCTGTTTTTTTAGACAAACCAAATCCTACTTCCTTGATAATTACAGGAACAGAAAGATAATTTACGACTTCTTTTATTTTAGGTAAAAGATTTTCCCAATTTTTATCACCTTCCGGCTGAGTTAATTCCTGTAACACGTTCAGATGTAAAATTAAGGCATCAGCTTTAACACTATCTACTAAATCCTGACATTGTTTTGGTGTTACACCATAATTGAGCTGCACCGCACCAATATTAGCAAGTAATACTATATCAGGAGCATTATTCCGCACTGTAAATGTATCTAAAGTACTTGGTTCTCTAAGTAATGTACGCATAGAGCCAAGCCCCATAGCGATACCTGCTTTTTGAGCAGCAGCAGCTAATTTACAATTAATATCTCTTGCCCTAGGCGTTCCGCCTGTCATGCTAGAAATTAGTATAGGTGCTTGTAAGGTTTTATTTAAGAAAGTGGTAGTTGTATCTATACTACTATAATTAATTTCTGGTAAGGCATTATGCACAAACTGAACCGACTCAAATCCACTACTTAAGCCAGATTCAACATTTTTTGTAAGATTAATTTCGATATGGTCTTGTTTTCTTTTTATGTCTAACATGCATTATGTCATTATCTAATAAATAGAAGAGTATACCGCCAATACTTCAAAAGTTGGTAAGTCAAATAAGCGATGAGTCTGCGGAACATAGATAAACTACGTGAGCAAAGACGAAGCCCGAAATTTGGCTTATACGAAGATCAACTTCAAAAAGAGCAAGGAGTTTATAAGACGAGGAGCGGAGCGTATACTTAATACGTGAGCACCGCAGTACTTATAGAACGACGTAGCCAATTTTTGAAGTTCATCGAGTATTTACCAAATCTTGAAGTATTAAAGGTATATACTACTTCTTATCCATATCAGCGAATACTTCTTCCCACGAGCCAGTAGTTGCTGCTTTCGAATATTCGGTTGCTCTATTTTCAAAGAAATTTGTATGCTCAACACCGTTTAGCATTTCATCAAGCCATGGTAGAGGGTTATTTTTTACCATGTAAATATCTTTCAACCCTAACTGAAACAAACGCCTGTCTGCGATATATCTAATATATAATCTTACCTCATCAGCCGTTAGCCCTTCAATTCCGCCTACTTCAAAAGCAAGAGCAATAAACGCATCTTCAAAATGTACAATAGTTGTACAAGCTTTATAGATACGACTACGTAAATTTTCTGTCCAGACTTCAGGATTTTCTCTAACGAAAGTTTTAAAGAGCGTAATAATAGAATTAGTATGCAGCGTTTCATCACGCACTGACCAAGCAATAATCTGCCCCATACCTTTCATTTTATTAAAACGTGGAAAATTAAGCATAATAGCAAAAGATGCAAATAGCTGTAATCCTTCGGTGAAAGCTCCAAATACTGCGAGCGTAGTTGCTATATCCTCGTTAGTAGCAACCCCAAATTGCTGCATATAATCATATTTATCTTTCATTTCCTCATATTTAAGAAACGCAGAATATTCTACTTCCGGCATCCCTACAGTATCAAGCAAATGCGAGTATGCTGCAATATGTACTGTTTCCATATTAGAAAAAGCAGATAACATCATCATTACTTCAGTGGGTTTAAATACTCGTGAATAATGCTTCATGTAGCAATTATTTACTTCAATATCAGCTTGTGTAAAAAAGCGAAATATTTGCGTTAATAAATGCTTCTCACCTGGGGTTAAATTATATTTCCAATCTTTAACATCATCAGCAAGCGGCACTTCTTCCGGTAGCCAATGAATTTTTTGTTGAGTATGCCAAGCTTCATATGCCCAAGGATATGAAAATGGCTTATAAATCGGACTTGCATCAAGTAATGACATATGCTTTCTTTTTATTTATTTTTTTAATTTTTTTATTGATTGCCATATTCCGTTGTTATGGCTTTATTGCATAGCTTAAAAAATAACCTAAAATCGTCATTGCGAGGAGCATAGCGACGAAGCAATCTCAGAAACCTTTATGAGATTGCCACGCTCCTTGCAGTCGCATAGCTTATGACGTTTCCGATTTACTGGCAAGCTAAGCATTCTTCATACTTATTAGCTTCGGCTAGTTCGTCATTTTGTTTTTCTAAATCTTTAAAATCTGCCTTTAATACATCATGTGAAACTTTATCAGCTCGCTGAATTGATGTCGATCTACAATAATATAAACTTTTCACTCCTTTTTTCCAAGCTCTAAAATGAATATCATTTAGATATTTTTTGCTAACATTACCGGGTAAAAAGACATTTAAAGATTGTGCCTGAGTAATATAAGGCGTGCGGTCACTTGCTAGCTCTATCAACCAATTTTGATCAATTTCATAGGCAGTTTTAAAGACTTGCTTTTCTTCTTCAGTTAAGAATGTTAGATGCTGCACTGATCCTTCGTGAGTACTAATTAAAGACCAAACCTGATCATTATTAAATCCTTTTTCCTCTAATAGCTTTTCTAAATGCTTATTACGTACATTAAAAGAACCGGTTAGGGTTTTCTGTACAAAGCTATTAGCGGCAAATGGCTCTATTCCTGGTGATGCATTTCCTGCTATTACTGAAATTGAAGCAGTAGGAGCTATGGCTGTTTTGTTACTAAAACGCTCATTACTCCCTGCATCCAATGCATCAGGACAAGCTCCTTTCTCTTTACCGATTTTAATAGATGCTTCCTCTACTTCCTTAGATACATATTCAAATATTTTTTTATTCCAAACTTTTGCCATAACCGATTCTATCGGTACTTTTTTCATTTGCAGGAACGAGTGAAACCCCATAACACCAAGACCAACGCTTCGCTCACGAAAAGCTGAGTATTTAGCTCTTGCCATAGTATCAGGTGCTTTATTGATGAAATCTTCTAAAACATTATCAAGAAATAGCATAATAGTTGGTATGAATTCTTTATCATCTTTCCATTCTTCATAATATTCTAAATTTAAAGAAGAAAGACAACAAACGGCAGTTCTTGATTTGCCTAAATGATCGATACCGGTTGGCAATGTAATTTCACTACAGAGATTGGACATCTTAACATGTAAACCTAACTTTTGATGATGCTTAGGTATTGATTTATTAACACTATCAATAAATAAGAGATAAGGCTCGCCGGTTTCTATTCTGGTAGTAAGTAACTTTACCCATAAATCTCTTGCTCTAACTTTAGTTACAACTGTTTTGGTAGCAGGACTAATAAGCTCGAAGTCTGTATTATTTTCAACGGCTTGCATAAATTTATCGGTTATAGCAATACCGTGGTGAATATTAAGAGATTTTCGGTTAACATCGCCCCCTGTTGGGCGTCTTATGTCAATAAATTCTTCGATTTCAGGATGATCAATAGGTAAATATACTGCTGATGAGCCTCGTCTAATCGAGCCTTGAGAAATAGCAAGGGTCATAGAATCCATCACCTTAATAAAAGGTATAATGCCTGATGAATGTCCCTTATTATGAATTGCTTCATTAATAGACCTAACATTACCCCAATAACTACCTATCCCACCACCGCGTGAGGCAAGCCAAACATTTTCCGTCCACAAATTTACTATGTCATCTAAACTATCATCGGTCTCATTTAAGAAACAAGAAATAGGTAGCCCCCTATCAGTGCCACCATTACTTAAGATCGGTGTTGCAGGCATAAACCACATTTTGCTCATATACTCATATAGCTTCTGAGCATGCTCTTTATTTTCAGCATAATAACTAGAAACACGAGCAAATAAATCTTGAAAATCTTCACCTTTCATAAGATATCGATCTCGTAAAATTGCTTTACCAAAAGGCGTAAGTAAATCGTTATAATTATTATTGATATTTATTTGAAATTTATTTTTTTGTGCTGTGCTCATTATAAGTACTAATGGGGTTGGTAGAAGCTAATTAAGTATAAAACTTTTTCTTAAGTAGACACTAGAATAAGAGTTTATTCAACATAAATATTTATAATTATTTTAGATTTACCCCTTGACAGTTGATAGTTCAAAGCAAACTCAAGCGAGTATTAAATTTTATAAATTATGTGGGATAGTTGCATTATTGTAATGATAGTATTTTGAGAAATAAGTTTTAACTTGTCCAATCCAACTCTGCATAATTCAGTTTAGAAGACTCTCCAATTTGATTAGTAGGATACTTAAATTTTTAGAAGTACGATCGTAATACTCTAACGTGTCTTCATCGTTATAACGAGGTTGTAATTGTTCATTTTTGGTGAATTTTAAAGGATCAAACATTTCTATATATTTTAATACGTATTCTAAATATTCTTTTTTTTCTTTATCTAAAGTTACATTATTTTCATTTGAGTAATTATATAGCTTTTGTAAAAAAGTATAATATTTATCGCCTTTACATAATCCATAACGAGCAAGAAACAATATAATATTGTTATGCGTTATTTTACTTTTTATTATTTTGATTTTTTCGGAGAAAGTATATTTAGACCACTTCACAATTTTTATACTCAGGTAGAATTTCAAAAATTGGCTACGTCGCCTTTGTAAGCCCTCAGCTGCTCACGTATTAAGTAACTGCTGCCGTGCCACGGCTTACAGTCTCGTTGCTCTTTTTGAAATTGACTTTTATCTACCAGCTTTTCATTCACTTGCAGGAACCTTATTCTTTGAGAAAATTTTTAGGCATTCTATAAATTGTATTATAAAATTTATCACTTTCTGGGAATTTTCGGGTACGGATAGAAAAGTTACCGAAATTTCTGATTTCAATACGGTTCTGTTCTTTTAGAGAATTGCTTAAATACTCAACCACTACCGGCTGAGAGCCGGTAGTGGTTGAGTTATCAAATCAATTTTAGTAGCCATAATTAGAAATTGCCTTAATTCCATTAAAACTATTTTTGAAAAAACTAGGGACTAAACTGTCGAAATCTTCAAGCATCATTTCCACTAATTTAGGTTTTGGTTTTAGCTGATAGTCTTTAACTTTTAATTTAGCATCGATTTTTTTCTCATCTTGCAACCATTTTAAGGCTGTATCCTCATTACCTATACTGTCTACCAACTTTAGTTTTACAGCTTGACGACCTGAATATATTCTGCCATCAGCAAGTTTTTTGGCTTCATCTATAGGAATTTTACGTCTTGCAGCAACAAGTTCAATAAAAAAATTGTAAGTATCTTCTATATTTTCCATAACCGCTACTCGCACATTTTCAGTTAGTTTTTCAGTAGGGTTTGGAGCAGCTTTAAGCTCACCTGATTTAAAATTAAGAAAAGTAATGCCAAGCTTTTGTGCAAGGTCAGTTATCTCAGCAGTCTGTAATATTACCCCAATTGAACCAGTTATAGTTCCATTATGGCTAATGATATAATCACCAGCAAGAGAGATTAAATAACCACCACTTGCTGCCATTGTTCCCATAACTATAATTACCGGCTTTTTTTCTGATATTTTAAGCAAAATATTATAAATTTTTTCTGAACCTACTACTGTACCACCTGGGGAATTTACATTAACTATTAAGGCTTTAATATGAGAATCATCAACAATTTTCTTAAGCTTTTTATCACGCTTCTCATCTTCAAGTATTATGTCGTCAATTAATACCGAAGCTATATAATCATCATTATTATTGGCTAAAACTTCCGTTGGAACAAAATCTTTACAAATTAAGAAGAATGAAACACCAATTAAAATAATTGCTATTAACTTCCAAACTAATAAACGAGATTTTATTTGTTTTCTTTCAATTAAATAATCAGGTGTTATATTCATTTTGCAATATATTTTTTAGTTTTCGTCATTGCGAGGAGAGGTTGGTTCGTGGATCAATTTTCCCGTCATTGCGAGAAGAAACTGAAAGTTTCGACGAAGCAATCCCAGGATGTTTCACTAGATTGCCACGTCGTTTCACTACTCGCAATGACATACATACCCTATTTACGTTCTGCTGGGCTTTTCATCATCTCAAAGAACTCATTATTAGTTTTAGTATGTTCTAACTTTTTAAGCAAGAATTCTATTGCTTCACTGCTACCCATTGGGTCGATGATGCGGCGAAGAACCCACATTTTATTTAGTACTATTTTATCAACTAATAAATCTTCTTTTCTAGTTCCTGATCTAGTTATATCAATAGCTGGGTAAATACGTTTATCAGCAATCTTACGATCTAACACTATCTCAGAGTTACCTGTACCTTTAAACTCCTCGAAAATCACTTCATCCATACGTGAACCTGTTTCAATTAGAGCCGTACCGATTATAGTAAGTGAACCACCATTCTCAATATTTCTTGCAGCACCAAAAAATCTTTTTGGACGCTGAAGTGCGTTAGCATCAACACCACCAGTTAATACCTTACCAGATGATGGAACTACAGTATTATAAGCACGAGCAAGACGTGTTATTGCATCAACTAAAATTACTACATCTTTCTTATGTTCTACTAAACGCTTTGCTTTCTCAATCACCATTTCCGCAAGCTGTACGTGCCTACTTGCTGGCTCATCGAAAGTAGAGCTCACAACCTCACCACGCACGGAACGTTGCATATCGGTCACTTCTTCCGGTCTTTCATCTATTAACAGCACTATTAAAAATACTTCTGGATTATTGGTGGTAATAGCATGGGCGATATTTTGTAATAACACAGTTTTACCAGTACGAGGAGGTGCAACTATTAAAGCACGCTGACCTTTACCCATTGGAGCAACTAGTTCAATAACACGTGTACTAAAATCTTTGCTGTTATCTTCAAGCTCTAAGCCCAATTTTTCATCAGGATATAAAGGGGTTAAATTATCAAAATTGACGCGGTGATAAGCCGTAGAAGGATCTTCAAAATTTACTTTATTTACCTTAAGTAGAGCAAAATAACGCTCTCCCTCTTTTGGAGCTCTTATTCGCCCTTCCACAGTATCACCAGTACGAAGACCAAAGCGACGAATCTGACTTGGAGAAATATAAATATCATCAGGTCCTGCTAAATAGTTTACTTCCGGAGAACGCAAAAAGCCAAACCCGTCAGGCAAAACTTCAAGTACTCCCTCGCCTACTATTGAACCACCCTGCTCTACAGATTTCTTTAAAATTGCAAAAACTAATTCTTGTTTACGCAAAGAACTAACATTTTCAATTTTTAGTTCTTCTGCTTGAGCTTGCAATTCTTCAGGCAATTTTCGTTTTAATTCTTTTAAATTAATTATATTGCCGTTTTCTGCATAATGATTATTAAATTCAGGATTATTTAGTTGTTCTGGGGATTCTTTATTAGTTATACTCATTATTTTTATTATAATAGATTATAGTTGACATGAATGAAAAATTTAATTCCTTAAATGTAGAGGAAATATTACGTTTGTTTTAAATTAGGACTCAACCACTACCGGCTGAGAGCCGGTAGGTTGATGGTAGGCACTGGAAGTGCCTTAGAATTTCAGCTAAAGCTTATTCCAATCTAATGTTAGAAATAGCAGTTGGTTTATGAGCTTCTGTATGTTATTTATATACTCATTAATTACTTCATCTGTAATATGACCACTTGTTGTACTAAAATAACCTCTTCCCCAAAAATGC
>DYDT01000049.1 GCA_020404485.1 Rickettsia endosymbiont of Diachasma alloeum
CCTGTTAATTTCTTGGTGCATATTCTAGCTTGTGTTACTTCTTATGCTATCACTAAATCTCATACTAAACTTGATGTTTTAGCCACATAAATACTTCTCTTATCCTAAACTGGCGTTACTAGGTCAATATTACATAAAAATCCAAAACTTTTAACTGTTATTGAAACAGATGAAAGATGCATCCCATTACTTAACGAGATTAAGGCACATCACCCTAATCTAAATATCATTAAACAGGATGCTCTTAAACTTAATTTAAATGATTTAAATCTTGGTAAACTTACTATCATTTCTAACCTACCATACCATATAGGAACTGAACTAGTAATCAGATGGTTAAAAGAAGCAAGCCTTGTTACTAGTATGACATTGATGTTACAAAAAGAAGTGGTAGAGAGGATTTGTGCTAAGCCTTCCACTAAAGCATACGGGAGATTATCGGTAATATGTAACTTAATTGCTAAAGCGGATACATGCTTTGACGTAGCACCTACCGCCTTTTATTCACCTCCTAAAGTATATTCAGCAATAGTTAAACTAACTCCTTTAGAAAATATACTTTCTAGCGATTTAATAAGTAAAGTTGAATTGATAACTAAAATGGCTTTTGCAGGACGCCGAAAAATGATTAAATCATCGCTAAAAAATCTTGCCCCTAACATATCTGAATTTTTAGCTAAATTAGATATAAGTGACAATTGCCGAGCAGAAAACCTTACTCCTAACGATTATTTATCCTTAGCTAGCTTGATATAATTAAGGCTTGTACGTCATTCCCGTGTAGGCATTGTTGCGTGGTGTCGATGTCATTCTTAGCTAAAAGCAGGAATCCATTATAAAGCGAGATAACCTAAGCTTTTAATTTTAAAAACTTACTGTATTTAGACTTTTTAATTACTGAATCCTGGGGACGAGCCACAGGATTACAGGATTACAGGATGATATATTTGTAACAATCTAAATTTGCTTATATAAAAAAATTCAAAGGTTTAGTGTAATTTATCTTGAAAGCTGTTATAGCTTTGTTATAATCATAATTACAAAACAAAAAAGTTTATAAAAATGAAAAATTTATTGAAAATTCTATTAATTCTAGCTTTTTCAGCACCAGTATTTGCTTCTTCAACAACAACTCAACAATGGCCTGATCCTGCTTCTGTAACTACAGATGCTATCATGAAAATGGATTCTACTGCTGTAAATGGTTGGTTAGGAAGCTTAACAGCTGATCAATATGGTAAATTATCTTCAGATGTACAAAACTGGATGAATACTGGTTTAACAATGGATCAATATAATATGCTAAAACCTGAAGTTCAAGCATTAGTAACAAAGCCTGCTTCTATGTAATTAATAATTCTTTTAGATTTATTAAAGTTAAATTTTAGATAGGTTTAGAGTGGTTTTATATTTACTCTAAACCTATTTTTATACTTTCTTCTCCAAAAACTTCCGCAAACAAAAATACAAAAAATAATAAAAAATTCTTATATTTTACTGTAAAAAGAAGTAATATCATCTATTTTGATATTTTTAGATCCTATGATAATTGTATGAGACTATTTATAGCTAACACGGAAAGGAAATATATATTAACATGCACAACATTGTTGATGTATATTATAATATACAAATATATAAAGGCATAAAGCAGATGAGAGCCTATAGTCAAGATTTACGTGA
>DYDT01000050.1 GCA_020404485.1 Rickettsia endosymbiont of Diachasma alloeum
ATACATTGGTTACTATTTTGTATAATATTTCTACCCAATCAGCACGTTGGATAAGGCTTTTGCACTCAATATTTTGCCATCCGGAGATAACAAAATGAAAAATTGTCATGTAGTGAGGGCAAAAATATTATTATCTAGTAAATAGGCTATAACATCCAAAGAACCGTTTTCTGCAGCAATATTAAGTAAATCTGTTTTTCCTCTTTCTTCTTCTATTATAAAACGTGAATCACCTCCATTCTTAGTAAAATACTCTAATATATGCAAAAAATTACATTCAGCAGCTGCAGCTACTATTTCTTCCACTGGATAATTTTCCCATTCTTGTTTAGCTTCTAATAATTCCTCTTCTGATCCATCAAATATTTTTATAGCTGCTTCAAAAAACATCACTTTTAATTCTTTTAACATGTTAAACCTAATTCAATTTTTAATCATAAAATATGGTGAATTATTATATGAATCAATTTAAATTTTTAATAAATTATAAATACTTATCAAGCACGTCAGACATGATTTTGCGGGCGATGGGAGCAGCAGCTTTACTTCCGCCGCCTCCATGATCGACAAAAACAGTAATGGAGTAGCGAGGATTATGATAAGGAGCAAAACCTACAAATAAAGCATGATTCCGTCGCTCCCAAGCGATAGAATCACGGCTAAGATCATCGTTAGCATTTGCTTTGCTTTGCACTTGAGAAGTGCCTGTTTTACCGGCAAGTTGTCTATCTTCCCCAAATATCCTATTATAATAGGCAGTGCCGCCCGCAACATTAACTGCGTTATATAAGCTTTCCTGCACTATTTTAATATTTTTAGGGTTAATATCAATATTTTGGAATTCCAGATCGTTTTTCACTATTCTTGGTGTATATAATTTTCCTGTACTTGCAATTGCTGTAATAAATCTTGTAAGCTGGATGGGGGTAACACCTAAATAACCTTGTCCGATTGCTAAATTAAAAGTATCACCTATTGACCAAGGAAGCTTTAGTTTTTTCTTTTTCCATTCCTTTGATGGTACGAATCCTGAATTTTCAGGGGCTAAATCAATACCGGTTTTTGAGCCTAGTCCAAATTTTCTAGCAACTTCAAGAATTTTATCAGCTCCTACTATCCTAGATATCTCATACATGTAAGTATTACAAGAATGTTTAAGAGCAGATGACATATCAAGAGTACCATGACCAGTATTCTTCCAGCATCTAAAACTATTAGTACCAAGTACAGAAGTACCGCTGCAAAAAAAAGTTTTGTTTGGCTTAATGCCTGCTTCTAAAGCTGCAAGTATGGTAATTATTTTAAAAACAGATCCAGGTGGATAAGAATTCTGCACTACTTTATTTATTAAAGGCTTATAAGGATCGTTAGTTAGACTTTGCCAATAACTCTCGGATAATTTACTAAAATTATTTGACTCAAACGCAGGTGAAGAAGTACAAATTAACACATTGCCATTTTCAGTATCCATAACTATTGCGGAAGAACCTTGAGGGTTTAGATATTCTTGTATTTTTTGTTGAAGGTTTACATCAATATTCAAATGAATATCATTGCCTGATTTACTGGAAACGCCTGAAATCTCTCTTACTTGTTTACCATAGGCATTAACTTCAACTTTTTTATAACCGAACTCCCCTCGCAACTTATCATCATAATATTTTTCGATCCCAGATTTACCTATATTAAAATCACTTAAATTATATACGTTCAATCCTTGTTTTTCCTGTTCATTTATCTGCCCGAGATAACCGATTAGGTGAGAAGTCACATTTGAAAAAGGATAGGATCTTAAATATCCTATATCGATAAATATATTAGTTAATTTATGTTTCTGCTCTTCAATTAAAGATACTTGTTGCCAATCAAGTTGATCAAGTATCATCAAAGGCACGTGACGGCTAGATTTCTTAATTTTTTGCTGGATATAATTATATTTTTCTTCGGATAAGTTTAAAACGTTACTAACTATTTCTAGCTCATCTTTATAATTATTATTAACGCTTCGATCTATTAATAGCTGATAACATGGCTTATTAGTAGCTAGAATATTATTTTCCAAATCATAAATTCTACCTCTGCTAGGTGGTAGGACAACAAAATTAATACGGTTTTTATCTGATAGCCTTGTGTATTCTTCGCTTTTTATAAGCTGCAAATAAAACATCCGCATTCCAAGTAAAGATAAAAGCCCAAGTTTACTTGCTCCAATTATAAAAGCACGACGCGAGATTAACTCATTATGTAATATTTTTTTGTTTAGCATGCTTTTTAAAATAACTTAGAGGAGAGTCAAATATAAGACGAATTAAATTATAAGAAAATATAGTTGTTAAATATTGAAACAAAATTGTTAAATATCCATCTATTTCTAACTTTTGCATTGTTACAAGGAAATATTTAAAGTTCAAGATAAATAAACAGTAAACACAAAATACGATAAAATTTATTAAATAATTTTTTACCGCAAAAAATTTTGAAGATAATTTTAAAATTATATAAGCTGATAAAAAAACTAAAGAATTTGTTCCAATAGGCATAGAATTTATTTGATCAAGCAGTAATCCTATCAAAAATATTCCAAGCATATTTAAGGAATATAAAGTCATAAAATAATAAATAAATATGATTTCTATTGCAGGGAAAATTCTGCTTTTAATGCCAATTTTATAAGCAAATTCAGGAAATAATATTATAAAAAAACATAATAACACAAATAGTAATTTTAATACTATTTGTACAGTGTTGTTTAATATCTCTTGTTTTATTTTGAACATATTAATAAATTTAATTTTGTAGCTTCTAGATTGTCATTGCGAGGAAAAACTGTAAGTTTTGACGAAGCAATCTCAGGATTTTATTATTATTTCATAAGATTTCCACGTCAAGGCTAGGTCTCTCCTTGCAATCTTACCCAATAACATCAGTAAGCGAATAGACAATCGGCATATCCAAATCGTATTTCTCTATCAACTCCAAAACGAGCTTTATCGCCTCTCTTCCTTCCACTAGCTCTTTATATTCTTGTAAAAATTTCTGTTTGTCTTTACTGATGCCAAACTCATAACCAAATTTTGTATTACGTGAGCCCATCGAGTAGCAAGTAAGCACTAAATCACCAACCACGCCAGCTTCTAGCAAAATATTCATATCATTTTTTATGCCACCTAGAGCTTTAGACAATATCGCTCTTTCTTTTAAGGCAGATATAGCTAACACGGAAAGGAAATATATATTAACATGCACAACATTGTTGATGTATATTATAATATACAAATATATAAAGGCATAAAGCAGATGAGAGCCTATAGTCAAGATTTACGTGA
>DYDT01000051.1 GCA_020404485.1 Rickettsia endosymbiont of Diachasma alloeum
AGCTCATAAACCAACTGCTATTTCTAACATTAGATTGGAATAAGCTTGAGCTTAAATTCTAAGGCACTTCCAGTGCCTACCATCAACCTACCGGCTCTCAGCCGGTAGTGGTTGAGTATTTTTTCATTACTAATTTTGTAAAAAAAAGAGTAAAAATAAGATAGAAGGCAATTTTTTGTCTTCTATCTTGCAAGTTATAGAGAGTAGTTTAAACCTACGATAAATTCCATAGTAATTGATTCGCCTCAGCAATTATATTCTTACCTACTAACTTCTTAATAAACACTAATTTGTTATCAGGTTTAATTTTTGCATTAGCAGTATAGGTGCTGACAAATTTTAAAATTTTATCAGCCATATCAGCGTTTTTATAAAATTTAACTACAAAACCATTATCGCCTGAGTCTAGATTTTCAATGTTCAACTTAAAGCATAATAATTTTATTTTGACAATATCAAGTAAATTATTAAATTCAGTTGGCAGGCTGCCAAATCTGTCAATCATTTCATCTTTAAATTTCTCTACTTCTAGATCGTCGTTTAGATTACCTATTCTTCTATATAAACCAAGCTTTAGAACTGAATCTGATACATAGTTATCAGGGATAAAGACCGATAAACCTAAATTAATAGTCGGAATGAAATGCTGCTCACCACTTATCGGCTCATCTTTAAAAATAGCTATCTGCTCTTCCAGCATTTCTTGATAAAGCTCTGTTCCGACTTCTCTAATTTGCCCTGATTGCTCTTCACCTATTAAATTACCGAAACCCCGTAAATCCATATCATGGCTTGCGATAGTAAAGCCTGAACCGAGAGCACAGCTATTCTGGATTATCTCTAAACGTCTTAAGCTATGCGGCGTCATTTTCTTGTGACGTGGCAGGGTTAAGTAGGCATAACCTCGCATCTTACCTCGCCCAATTCTGCCTCGTAACTGATATAATTGACTAAGCCCCAGCATATCGGCTTTATGGATAATCATAGTATTAGCGTCTTGTATATCAATGCCTGACTCTATTATAGTTGTTGAGATTAATATATCAAATTTGCCGGCATAAAACTCGCTCATAATCTCATCAATTTTATTCGGTGACATTTTACCATGTGCGACTTTATAACTTAATTCAGGGACGATTTGCTTTAATTGCTTTTCAATATCTTCTATATCGTTAATTCTTGGAACGACAAAAAAGCTTTTACCGCCCCTAAAATGTTCACGCAGTAATGCATCCCTGATGATAACAGGATCAAACGGCATAACGGAGGTACGAACTTCCAACCTGTTTAGCGGAGGTGTTGCAATAATGCTTAGCTCCTTTAAACCGGTCATCGACATTTGTAAAGTACGAGGTATTGGAGTTGCAGACATTGCAAGCACGTGGGTAGAAGATTTTAGCGATTTAAGGAATTCCTTTTGACCGACGCCAAAATGCTGTTCTTCATCTATTATTAATAGCTTAAGATTACAAAATTTAGTGACTTTATGCAGTAAAGAATGCGTACCTATTATTATATTTATCTTACCGCTCTCAAGTTCTGATCTTACAGTCTTTGCCTCTTTGGGGCTAACAACGCTAGATAATTGCTTGATATTTAAGCCAAAATCTTTAAATCTTTCCGTAAACCTTGCAAAATGTTGGCTGCATAGGATAGTAGTTGGCACGACAACCGCCACTTGTGGTAAATTCTCGTTTAAGGATTTAGCAACCATAAAAGTTGCACGCATTGCTACTTCGGTTTTACCAAAGCCAACATCCCCGCATATTAGCCTGTCCATTAACATGCCGGTATTTAAATCTTCCCTAATCTCATTTATTGCGTTTAATTGATCCTCAGTTTCGGTAAAAGGAAATTTAGCACAAAATTTATCATATTCTTCAAGGTCAAATTCTATAGCGGCAGTGGTATTAAGCTTTCTTTTTGCAGCTATTTGCATTAAATGCAAAGCAATTTCCTTAATACGGTTTTTAAGCTTAGCCTTATTTTTTTGCCATGAGACACTCCCGAGCTTATCAAGCTGTGCCACATCACTGCCATATTTCTTTATTACCTCAATATTTTCAACTGGTATATATAGTTTATCATTACCGGCATATAGAATCTTTAAGAAATCATGAAGCTTGCCTTTAATCTCTAAAGCCTCCAGCTTTAAGAACTGTCCTATACCATGATCCTTATGAACTATTAGTTCTCCCTCGGCTAAATGATCAAGTTCAAGTAAAATATTCTTGAGTTTCTTATTAGTGTTTATAGGGATAGCTTTTTCTTCTAACAACTCACTAGCTGCAATAAATAAATATTCAAGAGTAGAAAAGCTTTGATTTAAAGGTAATATAGCAATATTGATAATATTTGTTTTCGCTTCTTCCAAATATTCTATTTCATTATAACTATATTCATAGTTTTCAATTATACTTTTAACTCTTTCAAAGCTACTTAAAACATTTGAGCCTATAATAATTTTCTTACGAGAATTAGCTTTAATAACTTCAAACAGCTTATCAAAAATAGTTTTCTTTTCTACAAAGCTTGTAGTTGCTATATTTTCAACTATGCTAGCCTGCTCAGAATTTTCATAACTAATTAGGATATTATTTTCCTGCTCAAGTAATTCTATAGTTTCAAGAGAAGTAAAATATAGTGCAGAAGGTTGAAGAGTAGGGTAAAAACTGTTAAATTTAAGCTTATTGGCATCCAGCCTTGCTTTGTAAAAATCGTTATAGCTATGCTCGAATTCTAAAATAGCTTGCTTTGTTAGATTATCAAAGATAATGACTGGATTGTTAAGATAATCTGTTAGACCCGAATAAGTATCATAAAATAGAGGTAGTAACTGCTCATATCCTGAAAATTTTCTTCCGCCGGTTATTGCTTCATATAAAGGATTATCGGTATGGTTAACTCCAAAATTACGCAAGTAATTATCTTTAAAATTACTGATTGTTTCAGGATTTAAAACTATCTCATTTGCCGGACTAATAATTAGTTCATTACATGATTTAGTTGAGATTTGTGTATCAATATCAAATTGTTTAATTGATTCGATATGATCCCAGCTAAAATTAATTCTATAGCCTTTAGATTCAGGTAGTATTAAGTCAACAATCTCGCCTCTAACTGCAAATTCTCCAACATCAACGCTACTTGCATTTCTTGTAAAGCTATTTTCTACCAAAAACTTACTAAGCTCATTTGCACTTAGCTTCATTTTAGGAAATAGTTTTAGATAATATTTAGCAAAGAAATCTCTAGGCGGTAATTTATTCAATAAGTTCGTTGCGTGAGTAATGACTAATTTATTTCCTTTATTGGTCGTAAGTTTGGTTAATGTTTCGGCTCGCTTGGATAGAATATTGCAATTTGGTGACGTATGGTCATAAGGAATTGTATCATAGCTCGGAAAATAATATATATTTTCGCTTGGTAAAAAAAATAAAGCTTGCTTGTATAATTGCAACGCCTCCTCTTCATTGCTTGTAACTAATATAAAATCTTGCTTAGAATTCTTTATCAAGTTATCAATTGTGAAGAAGGATTTAGCAGTAGATGGAAATTTTTGTTGTAACATGTATGATGGGAAATTATATTTTTATTATTTTGCGTAATTGCTCAATTATTTCGGTATCTAAATTAGAAGGAACGGAAGATTTATTAGTAATCCAATTATAGAGATCATTGTCATTTTGATCAAGTATTAAAGCATAGCTTAAAAGTTTTTCTTCCGCCATGAAAGGTAGATAAAGATTAGCAAAATTGCCTAATATATAATCCATTTCTTTGCAACCACGATTTTTACTACGATAAAAAAGTTTCTTTTGTAAAGAGTTTTTATTTAATTTATTCATGCTATAAAATATGCTATAAAATCTTGCAAAATTTTTTTATGATAATATTATTAAAACTATCAGAGACCAAGAATATTTTAAAAATATTTAAGGTTTTGCGAAAGCTATACTATCTAATAAATTCATCTTCGCATGAATAAAATCCAATAGTTTAAACATTATTTATTATATAAACAGCAATACTAAGTAAATAGGCAAAGTATGTTAGTTCAAAATATCTGTTCTAAAGAAGCTTATAATATGCTGATTTCGAATAATAATACTTTTCTTGTTGATGTTAGAACAGAAGAAGAATGGAAACATGTGGGTGTTCCAAGTTTAAGTAATAAAAATAATGTAGTCTTTTTAAGTTGGCAGCTATCACCTTTTATGGAGCTGAATAGAGATTTTGAAGATAGATTTTTATCTATTATTGATGATAAAATATCTAACATTATATTTTTTTTATGCAGATCAGGGCATAGATCATTAATGGCAGCAAATTTTATGGCTAATATAGGTTATAAAAATTGTTATAATATTATTGATGGTTTCGAAGGAAATCTTCAAAATAAAGGCTGGAAACAAAATAACTTACCGTGGCAGTTTTAAGTGAATACTAATCAAATAATTTTAACAAATCAAAACGATAATAGTGTAAAGGTCTGGAGTAATGTAACCCAAGACCTTTATAACTATTACGGTGAGGCTTTATATAATAGCTGGTTTAGTAAGGTCAATTTTATAGAATCTTCACTAAATACTGTTATTCTTTGTGCTCCTACCAATTTTATTAGAGATTGGATAAAATCTAAATATTCCGTCGTTATATTGCAATTATTTCAGCATTATAATAATGCTATAAAAACAGTAGAAATAATTACTAAAGAATTGCCGGCATCTAATCAAGCAGCTCTTGAGTTGCCTACTAAAACTTTTGCCGATATTGGTAGTAGCGAGCTTAATTCAGAAAATATTTTCTCAACGCTTGATATACGTTTTACTTTCGATAATTTTGTTGTCGGTGCTCCGAATGAGCTTGCTTATGCCGCTGCAAGAGCAGTAGCCGAGTCTTCAAGTGCAGTTTCCGAATCTAACCCTCTTTTCCTATATGGCGGGGTAGGGCTCGGTAAAACGCATTTAATGCATGCAATTGGTTGGTACATAAAACAGAATAATCCAAGCCGTAAGGTTATATACATGTCGGCAGAAAAATTTATGTACCAATTTGTTAAGGCTTTGCGTAACAAAGAAGTGATGTCTTTTAAAGAGAAGTTTCGCTCAGTTGATGTATTAATGATTGATGATATTCAGTTTATTTGTGGTAAAGATAGTACGCAGGAAGAGTTCTTCCATACGTTCAATACGCTGATTGATAATAACCGTCAGATGGTTATTTCTTGCGACAGATCGCCCTCAGATTTAGATGATATTGAAGACCGAATTAAATCTCGTTTAGGGTGGGGTTTAGTGGCAGATGTTCATAGCACTACTTATGAGTTACGCCTTGGTATTTTAGAGTCTAAAATTGAGCAGATGAACGTTAAAGTTCCAAAAGATGTAATTGATTTTTTAGCTTCTAAGATTGTTTCGAATGTAAGAGAGCTTGAGGGAGCATTGAATAAGGTTATTGCCCACTCTAACTTTACTGCAAAAGAAATAACACTCGAAAATACACAAAATATTTTAAGAGATTTGCTGCGTTCTAATGAAAGAATAATTACAGTTGAAGATATCCAGAAAAAAGTAGCTAATCGTTACAATATTAAATTATCTGATATGTCCTCACCTCGGAGAATGCGTACCATTGCAAGACCACGTCAGATAGCTATGTATTTAAGTAAAATCCTCACCCCTAAAAGTCTAGTCGATATCGGTAAAAAATTCGGTAAAAAAGACCACACAACAGTTATGCACGCCATCAAAAAAGTAGAGGAGCTACTAGAAAGTGACTTAGAACTACGTGAAGAAATTAATCTTATGATGAAAATATTGCAGAATTAGCCTATACTCGTTTTATTTGAAAAATTGGCTATGTCGTCTTTGTAAATCCTCAGATGCTCATGTACTATTGTACGCTCCGCTCTTCGTCTTACATACTCCATGCTCTTTTCCAAATAAAACTTCGTCTAACAATTATTCATTTACTTAAAAATGTTGTTAAAAAGAAAGAATTCTATACAACAATCCTTCTATTACATAAATAGTGTGGTACAAGAGGGTACAACTATTTTAGGTATAAAATTGTGACTATTTACACTAGTAGCCAAGCACGAGCTAAACTATTTAATCTTATTGATGAGGTTAATGAAACTCATAAGCTTATTTATATTAAAGGCGAATATAATAATGCGATGATTATATCAGAAGCAGAATATGAAAGGTTACAAGAAACTCTAGCTATTTATTCTGTGTCTGGATTAGTAGAGAAAATTCTTGAAGCTAGCAAAGAGCCGTTAGAAGAATGCATTGCTCATTCGTATAACTTCGTATAATGTATGCTATACGAAGTTATTACGATAACATTTATTAATAATTATGTAAATAATACTTTAAAATTTATTGACAATTACCTTGTGTTAATTTATATAACCATATTTCATGGTACCAAACTTGTAGTAATCAGCTTAGTTATCAT
>DYDT01000052.1 GCA_020404485.1 Rickettsia endosymbiont of Diachasma alloeum
GTAAATCTTGACTATAGGCTCTCATCTGCTTTATGCCTTTATATATTTGTATATTATAATATACATCAACAATGTTGTGCATGTTAATATATATTTCCTTTCCGTGTTAGCTATAATGTTTTTGAGGATATTTTGAATAACATCAGCAATAATTTAAAAAAGTTTATTAATATTCAGTTCAATAATTGTAGTAATATTAAAATTATTTAAGTAATTTTAATTAAATTTATTTGCAGTTTGTAATATTATAGTGGATTATAATATAATGTCATCCCGTAGCTTGCTAACTAGATCCAGAAAAATCATTAAAAATACATTAGTATTTTTAATGGACTCTGTGAACGAGTTACGGGGTGACAAGGGTGGAGTTAGTGCACATAATAGAACAACATATAATCAATATGAAGCAAATTAATTATGATTAACATCTTTCTAATTGTCATTTCTTTATTTATTTCTTTAATAACCTATCTATTTATTAGAAAAACGGATATTTTTACTAAGCTATTAATTCTAAACAGTTTAACTAGTGTAGTGAGTTTATTTATTTGTTGCTTGGGATTGTATCTAGGTAATAGCTCATATTTAGATATAGCAATTATTTATTTTTTATTGAGCTTTATAGCAACAAACGGTTATTTAAAATATTTTGTATATGAATCAAGTAAAAACAAGGCAGATTGATAAAGTTATTTTGGGGTGCGGTTTGAGTGGTATGCTAACCGCTCTTGCTTTTGCAAAAAATGGTATAGAAACTACTATATTTGAAAGTAAATCTGTTAAAAGCCATAGCTTTTTTAATGATATTAGAACAACTGTCTTAACTCCAGCTTCCAAAGATTTTTTATTTTCCATCAATATATGGCAGGAGCTGGAAGAATTTGCAAGCAGCATGAAAGATGTTTATGTAGTTGACAATAAAGCTCCTGAAATGTTAGAGCTACGGAATGATAGCTCCTTAGGATATGTAGTTCAAAATAATGATTTTAAAAAAATATTACTATCAAAAATAATTGATAATCCGCTGATAACATTAATTGATAATAAAGAATATCAAGAGGTTATAAGCCATGACGAATATTCTATTATTAAGCTTAATAACGAAACCTACGTTAAATGTAATTTACTAATTATATGTGACGGTAGCAATTCAAAAGTTAGGTCACATTATTTTGCAAATGAAATAGAAAAGCCATATCAAACAGCTTTAGTATTTAATATTAAGCATGAAAAACCGCATGAGAATTGTGCTATGGAGCATTTTCTGCCTTTAGGACCTTTTGCATTATTGCCAATGAAAGATCAACATAGTTCTTCTGTAATATGGTCAACTTCTTCTGAGCAGGCTGCTTTAATTATGCAGTTGCCTATTGAAAAGGTTAGATTCTTAACGCAAAGAAATGCTGGTAATTCACTTGGAAAAATTACTATCGATAGTGAAATCAAAGGTTTTCCTCTTAAAGCTCGTATAGCAAATAGATATTTTCATAATAACATAGTACTTATTGCCGATAGTGCTCACATTGTGCATCCGTTAGCCGGGCAAGGGCTTAATCAAGGTATAAAAGATATTGAAGCCCTAATTAGTGTGATAAGCAAAAATTTATCCTTGTCAGAATATCAAAAATCAAGACAATCAGATAATTTTATTATGTATAAGCTGACGGATGAACTTAATAACATTTTCTCAAATCATTCAAAAAGTTTAAAGCATTTACGACAAATAGGGTTTAAAGTGATAAATAACTTTAAACCTATTAAAAATCTGATTACTAGCTACGCAATGGGTAAAAGGTAGAATTTATGAGCAAGGAGAGTTTGAAATCGTCAGTTAACACGCCTGAAGAAGAAATAAAGAATACAGAAGAAAGTAATAAGTTGAACCCTGAGCCCGCATTAGAACAACCTACAGCACCTAAACAACAGGAAGAAAAGAAAACAAGAAAAGTATTAAAGGATGATCCTAAGCTTAAAGGCACAAGGATGGCACGAGCCGGAGCTGCAGCTACTGCACTTGCCGGAGCTACCGCTGAGGCAGGATATCATGTAACTACAGGAATAGTTAAAGGAGTAGGTAAGATTGCCGCACATGATATTGTGGGTGGTGTTGAGCATATAGGTGGAAGGAGTGGCTAAAGGAGGTACTAAAGTAATACAAGCTGCTTCAAAAGCAGCTGATCCACTTGATAAGGCTCGGAAAGGCAGAAAAATTAAAGAAGAAGGACCTTCAAGTCCTGGTTTATATGATAAAGCTCTTAATAAAATTAGAACCAGCGTGCTAGGCGGTAATATTATAGCAGATGGTTTAGATAAGACATATGTTAGCAACGGAAGTAAAATGATACAGAGCAACGGATAAAAATTGATTATCCATCTGATGGTTCAAACCTCTACCTTCAGGTGGAGAAACTTTAGTTTGGAATAGTCATAGTCGCTCTGTATAAAATAAGTAAAGAGGACTTATTTTATAGGATGACTATGACAGAATATGAGAAAGGGAAACATACGGTA
>DYDT01000053.1 GCA_020404485.1 Rickettsia endosymbiont of Diachasma alloeum
AAATCTATTGCTTCATTTATTTTTTTATTCTTCTCTATTTGCATTTCTGTTACCTATATTTTTAATTACTTCTAATATAGGCTCAACAAAAATTTACACAATCATTGCAAAAGACTCGTAGTATTACCCCCCGAATTGCTCTTTAATAATACGATCTTCTAAAGTATGGTTCTTATTAAAGAGCAGTTTGATAGATTTATCGTTAGTTGATTTGATAGTAACTGATTTTATATTATTAAATTCCTGAAAATCGGCAGTAGCGTTTACTGGTCTTTTATTTGTATTAAGTATTTCAAATTTAATGAAAGCCGAAGACGGTAATAATGCACCGTGCCATCTACGTGGTCTGAATGAACATATAGGAGTTAGGCATAACATATTTGACTCTAAGGGCAGAATATGACCACCGGCAGATAAATTATAGGCACTACTACCTGCTGGCGTTGCAACTAAAGCTCCGTCTGCTACTAGCTCACTCATTCGCTCTACGCCGTTTACTTCAATTCTAAATTTAGCAGCTTGATTAGTTTTGCGGAATATTGATACTTCATTAATCGCAAGAGCTTCATGTATTTGACCATCCACATCTTCAGCTTGCATTAAAAGTGGATTAAGAATAGAGGCTGTACTTTCTTGCATATTTTGCAATATATTTTTAATATCTAAAGGATTCATCAGAAAGCCGAGACTACCTAAATTAATACCATAAAAAGGTATGTTTAAATGCATATAACGATGTATGTTATGCAGTAACTCCCCATCCCCGCCGGCTACCATGATTACATCCGCATCTTCCACGTCACAATAAGCATAAAGCTTTTTTATTTCCTCTATATTATCTGAAGATTTAGAACTTTGGTTATAAACTAATGCTATTTTATTTATATTCATTGTGAATTTCTTTTTTTAAGATAGACGCTTAAGCAATAATAAGTTATAAGAATAAATACATAAGTATAATAATTATAGAAATTAATATGTCGTCATTCAATATCAAAAATCATAAAAATGATTTACTATTTATACCTCTTGGTGGTTCTAACGAAATAGGTATGAATTTTAATCTGTATCACTATAAAGGTAAATGGCTAATTATTGATTGTGGTAGCGGATTTGCTGATGATTGTTTACCAGGAGTTGATATGATGATTGCAGATAGCAGCTTCATTGAAAAACATAAAAAAGATATAGTTGGAATGATCATAACTCATGCTCATGAAGATCATTTGGGCGGAGTACAATATCTATGGAATAGCCTCAAATGTCCTATTTATACTACTAGTTTCACAGCAAATTTTTTAAAGATTCGTTTAAATGAATATGATTTTGCTAAAAATATTAAAATTCATGAAGTAAAACCAGGAAGTAAAATAGATTTAGCTCCTTTTTCGCTGGAAATGATACCATTAACCCACTCAGCACCTGAGATGCAAGCAATTATGATCCGCACGGAAGCCGGTAATATTGTACATACAGGAGATTGGAAGTTTGATAACGATCCGGTGCTAGGCAAAAAAGCCGATGAAGAGCTTTTAAAATCTTATGGGGACGAGGGAGTGCTTGCGTTAGTTTGCGATTCTACCAACGTCTTTAATAAAGGAAGTTCCGGCTCTGAGGGTGATGTTAGAAAAAGTTTAATAGATATTATAGCTGGCTGCCCACAAATGGTAGTAGTTTCAACTTTTGCCTCTAATCTAGCACGCCTTGATACAATTATTCATGCAGCTCAGCTTGCAGGTAGAAAAGTAGCCCTAACCGGTAGAAGCTTGCACCGAATTAAGCTTGCAGCCGAAGAAAGCGGCTATTTCAAAGATATTGCACCTTTAATTAGTGAACGTGATGTTAGTAGATTTAGAAGAGAAGAATTATTAATAATTGCTACCGGTTGCCAAGGTGAGCCATTAGCTGCTACTGCAAAACTAGCCTCTAACTCGCACCCATCAATAAAGCTTGCACCTAAAGATACCATGATCTTTTCTTCAAAAATTATCCCTGGTAATGAAAAGAAAATATTTAGGCTATTTAATATATTCGTAAAAAGCGGTGTAGAAGTGATTACCGAACGAGACCATTTTGTGCATGTATCAGGGCATCCATCTATCGACGAGCTACAAAAAATGTATTCTTTAATTAAACCAAATATTTGTATACCTGTACATGGTGAGCCAGTACATATTCACGAGCATGTTAAACTTGCTAAGAAAAACGGCCTAAAACAAGCAGTGGAAGTTGAGAATGGTAGCGTGGTGCTACTTGAGCCTAATAATGCTAAAGTGATTGCAAAAGTTGAAAGCGGTTATTTAGCTGTCGATGGTAACTATTTACTCCCTATAGAATCATCTATTTTTAAAGCTAGAAGACGTATGCGTGAGTCTGGTATAGTAATAGCCTCGATTGTAATTGATCAAAAAAATATGCTTGCTGCAAAGCCGATATTATCTATGCCAGGTTTACTTGACGCAAATGAAGATATGCAATTGATTAATATAATTAAAAATGACATCGCAGAGCTTATTAAGACGCAGCAAAATCAAGCTAAAAAAGCTTTATCTAATGAGCAGATAGAAGAAAGAATAAAATCTACAATACGAAAAACTCTTAAACAAGAAATTAATAAATCCCCTGCAATAATAGTCAATATCGCAAAAACTATGGAGTAGTTTTTCCGTCATTGCGAGGAGATTACGAAGTAATTAACGAAGCAATCTAGTAAAAAATATTAAAATCCGCAGTTATTTCATTATTTTTTTTGGCTTGCCGTGCTCCTTTTAGTCGCGTGCAATGACGGGAAACTGATCCACATAAGTAAGCCTTAAGCAGAAATGATGTGGCTATAGTTTTCCGGACAGTTAATAATAGACGATATTAACAGAAAGGATAAAAATGACAGATATAAAACCAAAGGTATATCCAGCTGAATTTAAAGAATCAGCGATTAAA
>DYDT01000054.1 GCA_020404485.1 Rickettsia endosymbiont of Diachasma alloeum
AATGATCAGATGATATCACCCCATTTACTATCCTAATATTCATCTCCTCTGAAACTTGAGCTATTACTTCCCGAATCCTTTCTTTAATAACGTGTGTTTATACTTTATAACGGTATTTTGTTATCCATACTATGTGATACCTATGATAATATACCGTATGTTTCCCTTTCTCATACGTAATAACTTCGTATAGCATACATTATACGAAGTTATACGAGTCATAGTCATCCTATAAAATAAGTCCTCTTTACTTATTTTATACAGAGCGACTATGACTATTTCAAACTAAAGTTTCTCCACCTGAAGGTGGAGGTTTGAACCATCAGCTGGATAATCAACTTTAAAAAGAGTAATCGGTTCATAAGACGAGGAGCGGTAGCAGTTACTTAATACGTGGCTACCTACGTACTTATAGAATGACGTAGCCAATTTTTGAAGTTCATCAAAAGTATATTTGAGGGTTTTTCTGTTGCCCGGCAAACCCCCAAGCCGCGTAGGACTAAGCTACAGCTAAAGCTGAACCACCTACAGAACGATAGTTATCGTTTGCGTTTCTTTGTTTTGACCCGTAAGGCAAAAGCCTGCGGCGGAATCATCCCGAGTAAAAGCAATTTTTTTATTAGGCACGTCGATCCTATTTCGCCCCCTCAAAATACTACTTATCTTTTAAAAATTGCTCTTTCATTTTATCAGGGATTCGTGATGCTCACGTATTAAGTATACGCTCCGCCCACACACCCATTAAAATAAAATTCAATTTTTAAAATACAAGCAGTATTAGCATTTAAGGCTATAAAACTTTTCTAAATAACGCAGCTAATAAAGAGGAATTTGAAGGAGACACTTCACTGCGAACCGTAGTGTACATATAGTACGTGAGGATTCGAGTACCGGATCGACGTACAAATTACCTTTAGGAGCAAGTTATTTAGGAAGTTTTGGTGGAGGCGTCGGGTACTGCCCCCGAGTCCGCAACCTCTATTCTAAATTACGTTTATTACTATAGCTATATTAGCACTTACTATTATCGCTTAATTTGATTAATTTGTAAAGGTTTTTAGATTTATGTTTTAAATATATTCAATAATAAATATTATTTATATACTTGTATGATAGTATACTTGTAATAAATATTATTTAAATGAACAAATCTTCTATGCTACCAAATCTTGGAATTATTGCCGGTAAAGGTTCATTGCCTTCTTTAATAGCGGGTAATTATAGAAAACAGGGTGGTAATTGTTATATAGCTGCGATAGAGGGCGAAGCTGATATAGAATTAATTAAGGACTTCGAGTATCAACCTCTTAAAATCGGTATGGTTGGAGCAGCTATTAAGTATTTTACACAACACAACGTAAAAAATATTATTTTTATAGGCGGAGTCGATAGACCAAATTTTAAAAACTTAGCTGTAGATTCAATAGGCGGTTTATTACTTCTGAAAATAATCAGCCAGAAAATTCGTGGGGATGATAATTTATTAAGAATAGTAGCTAGGTTTTTTGAGAGTTATGGCTTTAAGGTAATTTCAAGTAGTGAGATATACCAAAATCAACAATGTGATTCTAATATTATAACTGATACTATCCCTACAAGTTCTGATAAAAAAGATATTGAATTTGGAGTAAAATTACTGAATCATTTAAGTAAATTTGATATTGGTCAGTCGGTTATAGTTGAAGATGGTTATGTACTTGGCATAGAAGCAGCCGAGGGAACAGATAATTTAATAGCTAGATGTACAGACTTACGTAAAAAATCTCATGGTGGAGTGCTTATTAAACTTTCAAAAATAGGACAGGATAATAGGCTAGATTTGCCTACTATCGGCATTAATACTATAAAAAATCTTGCTAAATATAATTACAAAGGCGTTGCAATTCAAAAAAACCAAGTAATTATAGCTGAAGAAGAGAAAACTATAAAACTCGCTAATGAACATAAAATTTTTATAACAAAATGTTAGCAATAGGCATTACCGGTAGCTATGCATCGGGCAAAACTTTTATTTTGGATTATTTAGCAGAAAAAAAATATAAAACTTTTTGTGCCGATAGATGTATAAAAGAATTATATCAGGACTTAAAAATACAAGCTGGTATTTTTAAATTATTGCCGGAGCTTGAAACTTTTAACATTGGGAAGATTAGTAATTTAATTTATAACAATGATCTCGCACGTGAGAAATTACAAAATTTTATTTATCCCCTGCTGATAGAAAAACTAATGCAATTTAAACAGGAAAACGTAAACTCCAAATTTGGGTTTGCCGAGATACCTTTATTGTATGAAGCTAAATTTGATAAATATTTTGATTTTGTCGTAACTGTGCATTGCTCTGAAGAAATAAGAATGCAAAGAGCAACAACCAGATCTTCTTTTGATGTAGAAATCTATAACAAGATAAAGGAAATTCAGCTTTCGCAGGAGAGTAAAATAGCAAAAGCAGATTTTGCTATAAATAGCGGCGTTGATATGTTAGACTTGGAAAAACAAATAAATAACCTAATAGCTAATTTAGAATGTCGAGTTTAAGAGAAATAATTTTAGATACGGAAACTACGGGACTTGATCCAAAAGGCGGTCATCGAATTGTTGAGATCGGTGCTATTGAAATGGTAAATAAGGTACTAACCGGTAGACATTTTCATTTCTATCTTAATCCAGAACGAGACATGCCATTTGAGGCTTATAGAATTCATGGCATTTCCGGTGAATTGCTAAAAGATAAGCCACTATTTCATACTATTGCAGATGATTTGTTAGAGTTTATTGCAGATAGTAAACTTGTTATTCATAATGCACCTTTCGATGTTAAATTTCTAAATCATGAATTATCATTATTAAAAAGAGCTGAAATTAAACTTTTAGAACTTGAACATGCTATTGATACTTTAGTGATGGCTAGAAGTATGTTTCCTGGATCAAAATATAGTCTTGATGCTTTATGTAAAAGATTTAAGGTGGATAATTCTGGCAGGCAACTTCATGGTGCTCTTAAAGATGCAGCTTTACTTGCTGAAGTATATGTAGAACTAACCGGTGGTAGGCAGTCAGCCTTTAAGATGCTTGATAAAGCTGCTAAAATAAATAACTTAAGCTATAATCGCTTGGATTCTCAGGCACATAGGAATATTCCCGTTATTAAACCAACAAAAGAAGAATTACAAAAACATAAGGAATTCTTGAGCAAGATTTTAAAACCTGCTTCGTAAAGCGTCATTGCGAGGCGATGCATAGCATCGACGTGGCAATCTCAGGAATTTTATACTATTGCATGAGATTGCGTACGTACAAGTTACTACGTAATTTCCTCGCAATGACGATTATTAACATTCCTAAAACCTAACTATGAAAACAAACATCACCGTACTAATAACCTTTATAATACTTGTCTCTTTAGGTTTTTGGCAGCTTAATCGCTTAAAAGAAAAGAAGCTATTTTTAGCATCGATGCAAGAAAATCTTACCTCCCCTGCAATCGATTTAGCTGAAATTCATAACAACTTACCTTATCAAAAAATAAAACTTAATGGGCATTTTTTACCTAATAAAGATGTATATTTGTATGGCAGAAGATCAATGTCGAGCGAGAAAGATGGCTATTATTTAGTTACGCCGTTTAAAACCGCTGAAGATAAAATTATTTTAGTCGCTCGAGGCTGGTTTAGTAACCGCAATAAAAATATTATTACGCAAGCAACTAATGACGAACCCCATGAGCTTATCGGCGTTACTATGCCATCCGAAAAAACCCGCAGTTACTTACCTGCCAATGATATTAAAAACAATGTCTGGCTAACTCTAGACTTATACGAAGCATCTAAAGTTTTAGGGTTAAATCCTGAGAATTTTTATCTTATTGAAGAAAGCAAAGATATTAGCAACTTGGATATTTTGCTACCACTGTCAATAAATCACCTAGCTGCCATTAGAAACGATCATTTAGAATACGCTCTTACTTGGTTTGGACTCGCCGCATCTTTAGTTGTAATTTATAGGATTTATAGGCGTTCAATTTCATCTTAACGTAAGGATTGTTATGTGGATTGAGATTCGGTCATTGCGAGGAGCGAAGCGACGTGGCAATCTTGTGAAACCTCCTGAGATTACTTCGTCGAAACTTGCAGTTTCTTCTCATAATGACGAATAAGCCACGGGGGGGGGTATTGTTGCGTGGCTTCGATATCATTCTTAGCTAAAAGCAGGAATCTAGTATAAAGCGAGATAACCTACGCTTTTAATTTTAAAAATTTGCTATATTTATGCTTTTTTCTTAGATTCCTGCTTTTAGCTAAGAATGACATATAGGACATTTTTCAATCTACGCGGGCAATGTCGCCACAGGGTGACAGAGGCAAAACTAATTCACACGCAAAAACTAATGAACAACCTACAACAACAAGCATCTGATCCTGATTATTCTGTGTGGGTGTCGGCGTCTGCCGGCACTGGTAAAACCAAAATCCTAACTGATAGGTTTTTGCGGTTATTAATTAAAGGAGTAAATTTTCAAAACATTTTGTGCCTTACTTTTACTAATGCAGCCAGCGTAGAGATGCAGCTAAGAATTAGCAATAAACTCAAAACTTTTTCTCTTTGCGATTCTCAAAAACTAGAAGAAGAACTTTTCTCAATGAGCGGTCAAAAGCCACTTGCCTTAGAGCTTGAAAATGCAAAAAATCTATATAGTAAATTACTCAACAATAATGAACCTCTAAATATCTACACCATTCATGCGTTTTGTCAAAAAATCCTTAAAACTTTCCCTGTAGAAGCTGGTATAACACCAGAATTTCAGATTCTTGAAGAGACGAAGTTACATGATATTTTTCTACAAATACGAAATGAAATTTATTTAAGTGATGAGCATAATGATTTAATTAAAATTTTATTAAATCGCTTCCATGAAATAACTTTGCAGGATATTTTTAGTGAGATTATTGACCAAAAAATTAAATTTAAAAAATTATTCTCTTATAAAACTATTCCGGCAGAAATACATAATAAGCGACTAGCACTATCCGAGCTAAATAATATCTATGATAAGGTAAAAAATTTATTTGCAGATTACGATTTAGAAATAGAACCAAAAGAACTATTTTTTACTAAAGATGGAAAAAAACGTAAAAGCCTTTTATCAAAAGAGCTAGCCCAGAAACATCCTAAATTGCTGTTAGAGTTAGAGAAGCTAACATCTCAAATTTATAAATTAGACGAAGAATATCGCATAGAAGAGCTAGAATATCATACTAATTTACTTTCTAAACTTGCTTATATTTTACTAGAAAAATATAAAAAATTTAAAGAAGAAAATAACTTGCTTGATTATGATGATTTAATTTACCATACCGAAAAATTATTCCAGAATAAGGCTATACATGAGTGGTTATTGCATAAGCTTGAAAGCGAGATTGATCATATACTTGTCGACGAAGCACAAGATACAAGCCGTGAACAATGGAATATAATCACCACTCTAATAACCGAGTTTAATAGACCTGATAGTAGTATTTTTATCGTTGGGGATGACAAGCAATCTATATATAGCTTTCAAGGTGCTGATCTTGCAAATTTTAATTTAGTGAATGAGAAATTACAAACGAATCTCGCTAAAGCAAATAAAAAATTTAAGAATATTACGCTTGAATATTCTTATAGATCATGCGGCGAAATTTTACAATTTACTCATCAAGTTTTTAAATATATAAAAGCTCATTACCCTACACTTTTCTTGTCCGATAATCCGGTAATTTCTGCATTTCGTACACATACTGGTTCTGTAACGATTTGGTCTTTGATGACAAGCGAAAAACAAGAAGAACTTTTTTGGGCATTGCCACAAGATTATGCCAACACTCTTTCGTCAGCTGATTTACTTGTAGAAAAAATTGTTAGCTTCATAAAGGAAAAAATAGCTAGCAAAGAAATTCTGCCCTCGACCGGTAATCCTATATCCGAAAAAGATTTTATGATTTTGGTAAGAAAGCGAGATGAATTTAGCAATAATTTGATAAAAGAGCTTAACAAAGCTAAACTTAAAGTTAAGGCAAGCGATAAAGTAAATCTTAAAGAGCATTTGCCTATAATGGATTTAATTTCGGTAGCTAAATTTGTACTTTTACCTTACGACGATTTAAATCTTGCAGCCTTACTTAAATCACCGATTATCGGCATTAGCGAGCAGCAATTATATGAACTTTTAATGAATAAACACGATGAAAGTTTGTGGGAAAATCTATCCTCACATTTGGATATCTATAATAGTCTTACTTCTTTTATTGAGCTTTATCAAAATTCCACTCTCGATAATTTTTTCAATTTAATCGTGAATACTCTAAATTTACATGTTGATGACATGGTAAATGAGCTGCTAACACTAAGCAGTAATTACGCAAATGATATGGATAATTCGCTGCAAAGCTTTGTAGCTTGGTTTGAGAATAACGATATTTGGATTAAATGCGATATGGAGCATTCCGATAAAATAAGAGTGATGACAGTACATGGCTCCAAAGGCTTGGAAGCCCCAATTGTTATATTATGCGACTCCACTACCCTACCTATAAGCAGTAGTAAATTTATTTGGCATGATAATGGGGACATGTCTTTTTCTGCTAATACTGCTGACACTCCTGAATTTTTACAAAAAATGAAAGACGCAGAAAAGTTAAAGGATTTACAAGAATATATAAGACTGCTCTACGTTGCAATGACTAGGGCTAAAGATCATTTAATTATATGTGGTTTTAGTAACAAACCACATATCCCTAAAAACTGTTGGTATAACATAACTAAAAATTTATTCAATTAATAGTTGTTTTATTAACATGATATGCTATAAGACGTGCATACAACTTATAGTAGTATTTTATGTGGAAATTTTTTGAGAATAAAGCAAGAATTAAGATAGATGAATTTAAACAATTACCGCCGCTACACAAAGCGGTTTTGGAAAGTAATATCTCAAATTTAAGGATATATTTACATAGGAAATGCGACGTAAACGAGCAAGATATTTACGGCAAAACAGCATTGCATTATGCTTATGCAAAAAAAAATCTTGATATAATAAAGATATTGCTAAAATGTCCAGGAATAAAAATATGCATAAAAGATAATGATGGTTATACTCCAGTGGATTTAATTTGTTCAACCATAAGTTCATACGTAGTATCATCATTAGAAAATAAAATAGATGAGGTAGCTAAACTTGGTGAAATACCACATTGTGAGAATGGTTAATATGCTATATAAGAGGTGATTGCTGCATTGATTAACTTTTTTCGTTATGGCAAAAAGGCATTGTTGCGTGGATCTAGAGTCGTCATTGCGAACGAATGAAATGAGCGTGGCAATCTAGAAAAAAATAATAAAAAATGTTATAAAGTTAGCATTTTGTACTGGATTGCTTCGTCAATTAATTTGTAATTTTCTCGCAATGACGGAAAAACTGATCTGTATGATTCCAAAAAAACGCGTAATAACTTCGTATAGCATACATTATACGAAGTTATACGAGATCCCTATGACATCCAAGATTATTTAACCATTCATAATAACCACTACGTGATACTTTCATAAATTTACACATAGCAGCAATAGAAAAATTACCTTCATTCTTCTTTATCCACGCGTA
>DYDT01000055.1 GCA_020404485.1 Rickettsia endosymbiont of Diachasma alloeum
AAATCTATTGCTTCATTTATTTTTTTATTCTTCTCTATTTGCATTTCTGTTACCTATATTTTTAATTACTTCTAATATAGGCTCAACAAAAATTTACACAATCATTGCAAAAGACTCAAATTATAAAATAATTGACAAAGCAATCCAGTAACATGTATAGCATTTTTTATTATTTTTCTTGATGTCGTGACTTGACCAATACCAATAGTACCAGACAGTTATCGTTGATAGTGTCAGTAAGCAAAGAAAAATTAAATATTCTCTCTTAGCCAGTCAAAAACTTTATTAATCCAGCTTCTATTTTCATCAAGTTTCATATATGCAAATTCTTTTTGCTGTTTTAGAGCATGAATTTTTAGCATACCTATAACTGCCGAATAAGTAGCTGGATTATAATCTTCAGTAAAGCCATCAATAAGCTCTGGTTTACCTATTCTAGTTTGCTTCTCAAAAATCTTACTTGAAAGCTCCTTTAAACCTCTAAGCTGCGATCCGCCTCCAGTAATAACAGTGCGGTACACTGATATTTGTCCTTTTATTGCCTTATCATATTCAGACTTTACCATTAACAATATTTCTTCCGCTCTTGCTTTTATTACTTCAGAAAGTTTATAAACCGTTACTGCTCCTGCAGGGCTGTGGTGAGCATCAACATTAAAATCCTCCATATTAATAATACTATCTTTATCAAAAGAGGATAAAATTGCGTTACCATATAAAATCTTTAATTTTTCAGCTGTAGCAAGGTCAGTACCGAAAACTTTTGCAATATCAGAACTAATATGAAAACTACCTATATTTACGTGTCCTGTATATATCAATTTACCGGCAAAAAAAATACCAAAAGAAGTGGTTTTATCACCTATATCTACGATTAGTGAACCAAGATTTTTTTCATCATTCGTAAGACAGCTAATTGCAGAAGCATAAATGGCTAGAGTAATATTGGTAACTTCGATATGGCATTTAGCAAAACACTGCACGATGTTTGATAACATATTTGACTCGGCTGCAATAATATGTAATTCACAACCAAGCTCTCTTCCATACATACCTATAGGGTTTTCAACCCTATTATTATCAAGAATAAACTCAAGAGGAAAGTAATGTATAATTTCTTGATTCTTAAATTTAAATTCCTGTAATGCTTTTTGTAAAAGCTTTTTTATATCTTGCTCGGTTATAGTTGCTGTACTAACTTTAATGGTATAGTTTATATAATAAGATTTAGTAGCAGCTCCTGATAGCGATAATATAACTTTTTTGATATTTTTATTACAATCTTTTTCTAACGCATAAATTGCCGAAATAATACTACTTTCAGCACTCTTTAAATCTGTTATAATCCCTGATTTTATACCTTTAGAGTGATGTAAATTTTGACTTGCTACCTTAACCTCACCTTTTTTACTAATATAGGCAGCAATGGCAGCAATTTTACTACTACCAAAGTCAAGTGCTACAAAATTCGATATTTTTTCTTTCATTTTTTATGTTTGTTGTAATTCCAAAAACGTCATTGCGAGGAGCATAGCGACGAAGCAATCTAGTTAAACGTCCTGAGATTGCCACGTCGATGCATTGCATCTCCTCGCAATGACGATTCTAATTAATACTTTTCTATATAATATTTATTTTTGTCTCTCAAATCTAATATTTTGTAATTTTGATTAAATAGTTTATTTGCTTTATTGAGTGCATCTATATATTTTAAGGCTTCTTCAAAATTCTTTGCCGGTAATTTAATATTTATCTCACCTTTAAGATTTAAATCCCATCTTCTATCTCCGCATCTAACAGCAGATAAAGTTTTATTTATTATTGCTGGATATTTTTGTAGCTCATTTACCAACTTGCTAGCATATATATTTGCTCCTTCCCCTACAACATGTAATAAATGAGGAAATGGCTCTATGTTCTTACTGATTTCATAACCCTCTTCATCAATCAAGAAGAGTTGATTATTAATCTGCCAAATGGCAATAGGTTCTCTTTCAAATAGTTTTATATATATCGTATTTGGTAATCTTCTTGAAACATATACTTCCTTAATCCATTTATTATTCTTTAAATTATTCCTAATTCCATCTAAATTAAGAGCAAAAATAGAACTACCTTTTTTAGTATTTAAAACTTTTAATATTGTAGGTTCATCAACATTTTGTTGCCCTTCAATTATTACATTCTCAAGTTTAAAACCAAGTTCTATAGTTATTTGATATGTATTTGTTGTTAAATAATTTTTTAAAGAAGCAAAATATTTTGTGAAAGCAAACAAACATATAAATATAATTAAAACGATTTTAAGTATTAATGTTGTTTTTTTATAGATTAATCCTAACTTTCGACGCAATGAAATGTTATTATTTTTTTTAGCTGTATTTTTTTTATTTGAGCTTGTTTTTTTTCTCATGAGTCAAAGTTTGCAGTCTTTAAAGTTTCTTCAATTAAGTTAATAAAATTTATGCCTTGAGAAGCCGCTATTTCAGGCACTATAGATAGAGGAGTTATGCCAGGATGAGTATTTATTTCCAAGGCATATAATTTATTTGTTCCATCTTCTAAAATAAATTCAGCTCTAGCAGGACCTCTACAATTCATAGTTTTATAAATTTTCTTAGATTCTCTAAGCAATTTATCATATAACTCGCTTGGCAGCGGAGCGGGACAAAGATGCTCAGCAAATCCTTCAGTATATTTAGTTTCGTAATCATAGAAACGGTTTTTTAACAGCTTAATTTCTAAAGCTCCTAAGGCTTTGCCATTTAATATTGCTACTTGTAATTCACGCCCTTTTATATACTTTTCTATTATCACCTCATTACCATAAGGAAAATCATAATTAGCAAAGCTAAAATCATCTTCCTCAAATATTACCTCAACCCCTATGCTTGATCCTTGTGTAAGAGGCTTAATAACATATGGACGCTTCATAGGATCATCCTTAATATTATCGCTTTTATTTACAACAATATTTTCTGCCATATTAATATTATTAGTCAAAAACCAGCTTCTGGAATGTACCTTATCAAAAGCAAGGCTTGATGCTAAAACCCCGCTATGAGTATAAGGAATTCGCATAATATTAAGAAGTCCAGGCAGACAGCCATCTTCACCATATGTGCCATGCAGGCAGTTAAAAACAATATCAGGCTTTATTTCATGCAGCTTAACGGCAACATCAGCTCCCATATCTATAAAGGTAACTTTATATCCTGCTTCTAATAAAGCTTTGCCTACCCCTTCAGCTGATATTAGCGACACTTCTCGTTCAGCAGACATACCCCCAGCTACTAACGCTATGTGTTTCTTCCCACTATCACTTAATATTTTAATTTCTGAGCTTTCAACCCAATGTGTTTGATATTTATGCATATACTTCTATTAAAATTTCAAGTTCGAAGACGAAGATCAACTTCAAAAAGAGCAAGGAGTCCATAAAGCGAGGAGCGGAGCGTATACTTAATACGTGAGCACCGCAGAACTTATAGGACGACGTAGCCAATTTTTCAAGTTCATCGAGTCTTCCCGATTCGCTTTATTTCCCAATTCAATTTAATCCCACTATCTTCAAATACTTTCTGCTGGACGAAATTACCTAGATCCTCTAATTCCTTAGCGGTAGCATTTCCATTGTTTATCATAAAGTTACAATGAAGTTCTGAGATAGAAGCGTCGCCTATTCTATAGCCTCTAAGTCCTGCTTTGTCAATAAGCTGCCACGATTTAAACCTTTTCGGATTTGCAAAAGTACTACCGCCAGTACGCTCCTTAATAGGCTGCGTTTGTGATCTTGCAGCATTTATTTCATTCATCCGCACTAATATATCTTCACTATTGCTTTTAGTAACTTTAAAAACAGCTTTGAGAATAATTAAATCTTTTGGCAAATTATTACCACGATATTTAAAGCCAATTTCTTCATTTGTAAATGTTCGAAAATTTCCTGCAAAGTCAATTGTTTCAATTCTAACTAAAATATCTTGAAATTCAGAGCCATAAGCTCCGGCATTCATCGCAACACCGCCGCCAATAGTGCCAGGGATGCCGACTAAAAACTCAAAGCCACTAATAGCATTTACCTGACAAAATTTAGCTAAACTAAAATTAAGGCAACTGCTACCGACTATTAAATAATTATCATCCGTAAAATCGATATTACTAAAATTTTGACCAAGCTTTATCGTAACTCCTTCTATACCACCATCTCTTATAATAATATTTGAGCCAGCACCAAAAATATTTATGGGTAATTTTTGTTGATTTTGTACTAAAAAGTTCGCTAAATCTTCACTATCTAAAGGTTTAAAGAATATTTCAGCATTACCGCCTACCTTAAACCATGTTAAATGTTTTAAGTTATAATCTTTCCTATATTCACCTTTTACTATAGGGAGATTCATGACAAATTACCAAATTTTTGTGGTAATTCATTTGCAAAATTCGAGATATTTCCTGCTCCCATCATAATAATCATATCACCAGGGGATGCTTTATTCATTATAACTTCTACACTATCATCTAATTTTGCTAAGAAATTTGCTTGATTATGATATTTAAGCTTAGTAATGTTATCAATTAAATTTTGTCCGCTAATACCCGCTATAGGGCTTTCACCTGCCGCATATACATCTGTAATATAAAGTAAATCTGCATCATTAAAGCAACGCATGAAATCATCAAATAAATGCTGCATTCTTGAATATCTATGCGGCTGAAAAATAGCGATAACTTTACCATGCTGTTTATTTGCTATATTTTTGGCAGTAGATAATGTTGCCTTAATTTCTTCAGGGTGATGTGCATAATCGTCAATAACCGAAGCGTGATTATATTCAGCTACCTTAGTAAATCTCCTTTTCACTCCTTTAAAATTGTTAAAGCCGTTTTTAATAGCTTTAATACCGAAATCTAATTCTACCCCTACACTAATTGCAGCAAGGCTATTTAAAATATTATGTCTTCCTGGAGTAGGAATAGTAATTTTTTCTATAATTGTAACACCGCTTACATTTGGTAAAGTGATTTTTACATCAAAGGTAGATGAATTAATATCTGTACTAATATTAAATGCTGTAATATGAGCATCATCAGAATCAATACCATAAGTGATAACTTTCCGTTCGGTAATGTTATTTACCAACTCACGTACTGTTTTATGATCAATACAGCAAACAGCAAAACCATAAAAAGGTAAGTTCGTAATAAAGCTTCTAAAGGCATTAATTAACGTATCAAAATCTTTGTAATAATCTAAATGTTCTGGATCAATATTGGTTATTATTGCAATGGTCGACGGAATACTGATAAAAGTTGCATCTGATTCATCAGCTTCAGCAATTAAATAATTACTTGAACCAAGATAGGCATTTGTTGATCTATTATTAATAATACCGCCATTAATGACTGTAGGGTGTAAACCAGCTGCTTCAAATAAGCAAGCAACTAAAGAAGTGGTAGTAGTCTTACCATGTGAACCAGATACCGCTACTGAGCATTTTAACCTCATAAGCTCAGCAAGCATTTCTGCACGTCTGATAATCGGGATTTTACGCTCTAAAGCTTCTTTTATTTCCGGATTATCTCTATTAATTGCAGAAGAAACAACAACATACGAGACATTTGTAATATTTTGTGGTGCATGACCAACAAATATTTTAATGCCATATGCTTCTAAACGTTTGGTATTATAATTTTCTGATAAATCAGAACCTTGCACCTTATAACCAAGATTATGTAATATTTCAGCGATGCCGCTCATTCCAACGCCGCCAATGCCAATAAAATGTATAGTTTCTAAAGTTTGATTAGTTTTTTTTAATTCAAGTAATAGCATTTAAGTTAATTTTTAAAATTGAGTTGTGCATATATGGTTTTAGGGATTTTGTCAAGTGATATAAAACGTCCTTGCGAGGAAAATTACAAAGTAATTAACGAAGCAATCTCAGGATGTTTAATGAGATTGCTTCGTCGCTTCGCTCCTCGCAATGACGATTTTAAGCTTATTCCACCCTATCAAATTTTGCTTCGGAGTAGTAATTGCCTTGCAAGCCGCCTACTTTTAGATCTATTAAAAACTTAGCTATTTCACCATTTTCGACAAATTCAGCTACTGTTTCAATATTTAAATCTTCCGAGATCTTAATTAATCTTTCAACAAAATATCTACTTTGTACATCGCTTGTAATACTACGGACATATTTACCATCAATTTTTATAATATCTATAGGCAAACTTTGAAGTTGTTTAAAGGAAGTAAAGCCTGAGCCGAAATCATCTAAAGTAAATTTACAACCAAATTTACGTAACTTATTGATAAATACCTTTATTTTATCATAATTCTCATTAAAAGAAGTCTCGGTAATTTCGATAATTAAACGATTTCGAACATCATAAGTTCTGAATAAATTTTCTGCTATTTCCCATAAAGCTTCATCAGTTGTGCCAATATTCGAAATATTAACAGATAGCATTAAATTAGGATTGTTTGCAAGCTCATGAACACTCATTTCTAAAACGATCTGATCAATTACAAAAATTAATCCTTTATTTTCAGCAATAGGAATTATAGGACCAACAGAAATATAAGCACCATTCTCATCTGGTATGCGAAGCAAACATTCATAATAATGTACTTTCAAAGTCTTACGATCAATTATAGGCTGATAGGCAAAACGTCTAGTTTTTTTAGCTAAAGCTTGTCTAAGCAAATTGAGCTGTAAATTAAACTTTTTTATATTCTCTAAATCATGGTCATCACGATTATATTCACGATAATAATAATTATTATTTTGTGAAAGTAACATGTTTAGTATTTTTTCAATCTCTTCTGCATTAGTACTTACTTTGGGAAACTCGGTGCTTGCAATATAACAATTTATATAAATTTCTGGTCGCTCCTCATTTATATAAAGTTGAGAAGATAAATATAACTTTCTGGCAAAACTTTTAATTAGATCAGAATCGGTAATATCTAATACAAATAATATGATGTCCTTTTCTGTTTTCCTAAACTTTAAAGGAATATTTAGTTCCTTGCTTACATTTTCAATAATTCTTTCTAAATCCTGAATTATGAAATTTTTATTTGGTTCTATAAATGCAATTTCATCATAATTCAATAATTTACAAGCAAAACATACTCCTTTCCCTATTTTATCCATTTCAGCTTGTAAAACTTTATATTCCGTGATTAATTCTGACATTGCCATTTTGATAATAAAATTATATATTCTAACAAATACTAAGATATTTTTTCTATAAATAAAATAAAAATATGAGCAGAATAGACAGGATAACTAAAAGCTTAAGTGTGTTAAAACCACATTTTTGTGAAATAATAGACGAAAGTCATAAACATGCTAGTCATTATAACGGGATTCATAGCCATATTAAAATAAAAATTTCGGCAGAAATTTTACAAGGTAAAAGCCTAATCGCCAATCATCGCACTATTAATAGTCTACTTGCCGATGAATTTCAAAATGGCTTACATGCTCTATCACTTGAGGTATTTTAAAATGAAAACAAATGATTTATTAAAAGTAGCAACAGGAGCTAGCAGCGTCTTCCATAAAGCAATAAATAACATAAAAGATAAAAGTTGTGACGTGATTGAGGACAAAATACTTAAAGGTAATTATGTTACCAGGGAAGAATTTGAAAAATTACAAACCCTAGTAATAAAATTAAAAAAAGAAATAGCGGAGATGAAAAGATAATTAATATCACTAAACTATTAGAGCTTAAATTATAGGATATAGTATTTTTAAATACCTATTACTAAAGTATAATGTTTTAAAGAGTTTAAAAATTAAGCAAAAGTTGTTCCACCTGTAATATTATTATTAAAGTGGCTCTGTCTCAACAAATTTTTTAAATTTTTGGAAAAATAAAAATTTACAAAAAAATTTATTAAGTAATATTTTATTGGTTTTCCTTCTTTTAAACCGTTTCCACTTATTATTAATTTTTTCT
>DYDT01000056.1 GCA_020404485.1 Rickettsia endosymbiont of Diachasma alloeum
AATAACATGCCAAGAAAGATTTTTGGGTATAAAACACCCAATGAAATTTGGGCACAAAATTTATAGGTTTTGTTCTACTTACTTATAGTATTTTCAATATTATGTGGTGGCTTAATAGTATAGTAGGAAGTCCTAAGCAAGAACATAAAGAAGAAATAGAGAAGACAGTAGACAACATAAACGAATTTCCAGAATATTTTAATAATTTATCAGATATTCAGATATAAAATTTATAGTGTACTGTAAGATCAAATCTTGACTTCTACAGATTATATTACCAAAAAATGGTCTATGCCTATCCCCAATTGGAATGAAGCTATGGCTCATTTTATAATCAAATTTGATGGTAGAATTTAATGGTTCACGAAATTTACACAATTGATGAGACAGAGCCAACTATATTAATTTTAGTTTTTTATAGTTTTAAGCTATTTCTTTCCTTTATCTCTATCCACGCAACAATGCCGCCACGGGGGATGACGGGGGGAATGTATTATACGTCCAGGTTCACAACGTTTAACGCATTAGACTGTATGAACTGCCTACGAGGTTCGACTACATCACCCATTAGCGTGGAGAATATCCCTTCCGCTTCATCAACTTCTGCTACTCTTACCTGCATTAAAGTTCTTTTTTTAGGGTCAAGGGTGGTATCCCATAACTGATCTGAGTTCATCTCACCAAGTCCTTTAAAGCGTTGAACGCTGATGCCTTTTTTTCCGCAGTCTATAATAGTATTTAGCAATATGCTAGGAGTTAAAATATCAAATTCTTGGTTTTTTACTATAAGCTTTAATTGCTTATTAAATGTATCAAAAATTGTTAAAGCGAGTTTTGATATATTTATAAACTCAAATGATTCTAACTGCTCTCTTAGCAATATTTTACGTTCTTTTAAGCCTCTACTAAACCGGAAAAATTCTATTTTATTTTCATGTTTTAAAACTTCCCAATCTGTTTTATCAGGTGTTTGCTCCAAACTATTTAACGCATTTAAAGCTTTTTTAAGTCTTAAATCGCTTTCATTATTAAATATTGTATTATTAAGTAGATCGTTAATTGCCAAAATTTCAGTGATAGAGCGGTTAAATTTTTTGCTAGCATGATCAAGTAAACTATTGAACTTTATTACTTTACTCATTAGTTCTTCTAGATTTTCGTTTGCCAGCTGCTCTTTATTATCTAAAGTTAAAGTAGCATCACTAATTGCTGATTTTACTAAGTAATCTTGCAGTGCTTGCTCATTTTTTAAGTAAAGCTCACTTGCTCCTTTCTTCACCTTATAAAGAGGTGGCTGTGCTATATATAAATATCCTTTATTGATTAGTTCCGGCATATGGCGGTAAAAGAAAGTAAGCAATAAAGTTCTAATATGCGATCCATCAACGTCAGCATCAGTCATGATAATAACTTTATGATATCTTAGTTTTTCAAGTGAGAATTCTCGGTTATCAACACCTGTTCCAAGAGCTGTAATTAACGTACCAATTTGATCAGAACCAAGCATTTTATCAAACCTTGCACGTTCAACATTTAGGATTTTACCACGTAGAGGCAATATAGCTTGAATTTTGCTATCCCTACCCTGCTTTGCTGTACCGCCCGCTGAGTCTCCCTCTACTATAAATAACTCAGAAACTGCCGGATCTTTGGCATGACAATCTGCAAGCTTACCTGGTAAATTCGATACTTCTAATACTGATTTTCTTCTAGTTAATTCTCTTGCTTTTCTAGCAGCCTCACGAGCGTTAGCTGCTTCCATGATCTTATTGATAATCAGTTTTGCATCAGCCGGATGTTCTTCAAACCATTCAAGAACTTTCGTATAAACAGCATTTTCAACAATCGGTCTTACTTCAGAACTTACTAGTTTATCTTTAGTCTGGGAGGAAAATTTAGGGTCAGGAACTTTAACAGAAAGTACGCAGCATAGCCCTTCCCTAGTATCTTCACCACTAAAAGCATTCTTCGCTTTTTTATTGAGACCGGTATTTTCAAGATAAGCGGTAATAACGCGTGTTATTCCTGACTTTAATGCACTAAGGTGAGTTCCGCCATCACGTTGTCTAATATTATTGGTAAAGCACAGTATATTTTCATGATAAGAATCATTCCAATGCATAGCAAGCTCAAGGCTTATACCGGATTCAGTATTATCTGCATTAACTACGATACATGAATGAACAGCATGTTTTGCACGATCTAAATATTTTACGTAAGCTTCAATTCCGCCTGTATAATAAAATTCTACTTCTTTTACCTCTTCAAATCTATTATCTGTTAGTAAAATCTTTACTCCAGAATTTAAGAAAGCAAGCTCACGAAGACGATGTTCTATTATATTGAAATCAAATTCTATATTAGTAAAAGTCTCTACTGATGGGAAGAAAGTAACTTCCGTACCTTTTTTGTCTACATTTTCTTTAACAACTGCAAGCGGTGCTTCCGTTATCCCGTTATTAAATCTAATAAGATGTTCCGTATTATTACGCCAAATACGTAGCTCAAGCCAATCAGAAAGAGCATTTACGACTGATACACCAACACCATGCAGACCACCAGAAACCTTATATGAATTTTGGTCAAACTTACCACCGGCATGTAGCTGCGTCATGATTACTTCAGCTGCCGATATACCCTCTTCCTCGTGAATTTCAACAGGTATACCTCGCCCGTTATCAGATACAGTTACTGAGCCATTTTTATTTAAAACGACTCTGACTAAATCACAATAACCAGCTAGTGCCTCATCGATAGCATTATCGACTACCTCATAAATCATATGATGTAAACCAGATCCGTCACCGACATCACCGATATACATTCCAGGTCTTTTTCTTACAGCTTCAAGACCTTTTAAAACTTTAATAGAATCAGCACCATATGATGATTCATTTAACTTTCCTTCAAATTCCGACATAGTATTTTATTTGTTGCTAGAGATGATAAAAATAACTATAACGGAACTTATTAGATTCGTCTATATCTTTTCAATAGTATTAGAGATAACAATGGATAAATTAAAGTTAAAAAATATTTTCGATGTGATGGATGATTATGACGTATTTTTGTTTGATCTTTGGGGCGTAGTAGTTGAAGGTGGGCATACCTACCCTAATGTTGTACAGAATATTAATAAAATTATTGAACAGAAAAAAGTATATTTTGTTACTAATGCTCCAAGAAATATTTTTTCTCTGCATCAGACACTTAAATCTTGGGGGTTAAACGCTGAACCAGAAATGATTATTAGTTCTGGTGAAGTAGCAGTACAAATGATTTTAGAAAGTAAAGAACGTTTTGGTATCGAAAAACCGGTAATATATCATTTAGGTCATTTAGAAAATGATATCATAAACGGCATACAATGCCCTATCACTGATGATATTCAAAAAGCTAATATTCTCCTGATGACAATTTATAGAGATGAAAGTGAAAATTTAGACTTAAACGAATTTGATGAGTTATTTAAAATTGTTGTAGAACGTAAAATAGTTAATATTTGTGCTAATCCTGATCTTGGGATAAATCAACATGGAGTTTATAGATATTGCAGCGGTTATTATGCTCAGAAAATAAAACAGCTAGGCGGTAAAGTAATCTATAGCGGTAAACCTTACGAAGAAATATATAGCAAAGTTTTGCAAGAGTGTCATAATGTCTCTAAAAATCAGATGTTAATGATTGGCGATACTTTCTATACTGATATACTTGCAGCGAATTGGCTTGGGATAGATTCAGGATTAGTATTAACAGGAAATTCTAGAGATTATCACCTTGAGTTTAATAATCTCGACGACAAGCTATTTAATTTAAGAAAAGCTGTTGAAAAACAATCGGTTATGCCAAGTTTTGTAGTAAATTTATCTTAGGTTAGTTGTTATATCGAGGCTACCTGATATGTCATTCCTGTGAAAGCAGGAATCCATGATAAAGCAAGAGAAATCGAGCTTTCAATACTAAAAATTTAGTATATTTTACCATTTTTTTACCATTTAATTTATAGATTCCTGCTTTCGCAGGAATGACATATATAAAACCATTGATGTTGCGGAAATAATCTGCTATATAAAAAGCTTTAAGCGGTCGTGGCGAAATTGGTAGACGCACAGCATTGAGGGTGCTGTTCTGTAAAAAGATTGGAAGTTCAAGTCTTCTCGACCGCACCATATAATTGATTATCCAGCTGATGGTTCAAACCTCCACCTTCAGGTGGAGAACCTTTAGTTTGAAATAGTCATAGTCGCTCTGTATAAAATAAGTAAAGAGGACTTATTTTATAGGATGACTATGACAGAATATGAGAAAGGGAAACATACGGTATATTATCATCGGTATCA
>DYDT01000057.1 GCA_020404485.1 Rickettsia endosymbiont of Diachasma alloeum
AGGAGCGGATTGATCTGTCATATATGAACCAAGTATTTTTGCCTCTATCATCATGAATTATCAAAAAAATTCAACCATTTAGTCCTTACATCTCTAAAAATTGTCATGTAGTAAGAATAAATATATAAATATATCAAAGAGAACATCAAATCAAATGTTATTATCTGAAATTTGCATAAAACGTCCGGTATTTGCAATCGTTTTAAGTTTAGTTATTTTAGTTCTTGGAACAATTTTTTTTACTAAGCTACAAATTAGAGGTACACCCGATATTTCAATTCCTATTATAAACATCAATGCTTTTTATGCTGGTGCTGATGCTTTATATATGGAAAAAGAAATAACAACTCGAATAGAAAAGGCTTTAAAAACAGTTAAAAACCTAGATTATATAACTTCACAAAGTAGCACTGGACAAAGTAGTATTACTTTATCTTTCTTATTATCTACAGATATTGAAGTGGCATTAAATGATGTACGCTCTAAAATATCAGATATAACTTATATGTTTCCGCAGGATATGAAAGCACCTTCAGTTGCAAAACTTGATGCTGATAGCTTTCCAAGTCTCTTTATAAGCGTTGAAAGTGAACAATATAACGATTTAGAGTTAACAAAAATAGTTGAAGATTACTTACAAACTCCTTTAGATAAGCTTGAGAGCGTAGGACAGTCACAAATTTATGGCGGCAATGAATATATAATGCGAATAGAGCCTGATCCTAAAAAATTATACCAACATAAAATTTCCTTATTAGATATTGAGGTTGCCATAAAAGAGCAAAATAAAGATTATCCTGCCGGCAACATTAAAACAGGAATAAATAATTTTATAGTAACTCTTGAAGGTTCTTTATCTAAACCGGAAGAATTTGGCAATATTATAATAAAAGTCCAAGATAATAGTATAATCAAACTACAAGATATAGCTAAAGTATATTTAACTGCTCCAGATAATGAAGTACTATTTAGGTATAACGGGAAAAATTCTATTGCTCTTGGACTTATAAAGGAGTCTAAGGCTAACGTTATAGATTTATCAAATGATGTTACAAAAGAACTTGAAAAACTAAAAGATTCATTTCCTAAAGGAATAAGCTTAAATATTGCGTATGACGGAGCAAAACCTGTTAGAGCCTCCATTTATGCAGTATTTCAAACCATTTTTGAAGCTTTAATATTAGTGATTTTAGTAACATATTTATTTCTTGCCTCTGCTAAAATTACCTTAATTCCATTTGTTACTATTCCTGTATCGTTAATAGGTACTTTCAGCGTAATGTATGCTATGGGATTTTCTATCAATATCTTTACGCTACTTGCCATGATCCTTGCAATCGGACTTGTGGTAGATGATGCAATAGTTATGCTCGAAAATATATTTAGATATAATGAAATGGGTCATAAACCTATGGAAGCGGCATTGCTCGCCTCTAAAGAAATAGGGTTCGCAATTATTGCGATGACTATCACACTTGCTGCTGTATTTTTACCTGTTGGATTCATAGATGGGTTTGTCGGGAAATTATTCATAGAATTCGCATGGACTCTAGCATTCTGCGTTTTATTTTCAGGGTTTGTAGCTCTAACCTTAACACCTATGATGTCAAGTCGTATGATTACTAAACATAATGCTCCAACTCTCAAATTTTTAGTTAAATTTAACGAGCTTTTACAACTAATACAGGACAGATATATCTATTATCTAAACTTAACTTTTGATAATAAAAAGAAATTTGTTCTAATTATTGTTGCATCATTTGTGGTATTAATCATTAGTTTTAAATTTGTGCAAAAAACTTTTATACCTCAAGAAGATGATGGGTTTTTGCAACTTTCTTTTAAAGGACCGGAAGGATCTAGCCTAGAGCATTCTACTGAAATAGTAATAGAAGCCGAGAAAATCCTTGCTAATTACAAAGACATAGCAGGTTACTTAATGGTAATAGGAGCAGGCGGTAGTGATAATGTCTTTTCTTTTGTACCGTTAAAAGATTGGAAGCAGCGTTCTAGATCACAAGAAACAATTAAGAATATGCTAAATAAGCAGTTTTCTGAGATAGCAGGTATGAAAGTTTTTGCTATGAATCCTCGTTCAATGGTCAGTAGTGGGGGAGGTAGTCCTATCGAATTTACTATTCAAACGAATCTTGAATATGATGATTTAGATAAAATATCACAGCAATTTATAGATATAATGAAAGCAAACCCGATTTTTTCTAATGTTAATAGAAACCTACAATCAGCAATGCCAACTATTGCAATCGAAATTAATCGTGATAAGGCTTATTTATATGGAATGAATATGGCAAATATTGGTAAAACAGTACAGTATTTGCTGGCAGGTCAACAAGTAGGTGATTTTAGAATGGGTAACGATCTATATGAAGTAATGTTGCAATTTAATCAAAAAGATCGTAGTAGTATTAGTGATTTCAGTAAAATCTTGATACCAACAAAGAATAATAATATGTTACCACTTGAATCAATAGCTAATATCACAGAAAAAATATCCGTGAAATCATATAGCCATTATAACAACTCAAAATCCGTTACCATCTCTTCCGACCTTAGCCCTGATAGTAAAATCGAAGATGCGATTAATGAAATTAATAAAATAGCAGCTAAGTTACTTGATTCAAGTAATACTATACTCGAATATATCGGAGCAATTAAGCAAATGAAAGAAGCAGATAGTAATATGCTCCTAACATTCGGCTTTGCTCTCATATTCATTTATTTAGTACTTGCAGCACAATTTGAAAGCTTTGTTGATCCGTTATTAATATTGCTTGCCGTACCTTTTTCTATAACCGGCGGTGTGCTTGCTCTTTGGATCTCAGGTAACAGCCTTAATATGTATAGCAATATTGGACTTATTACTTTAATTGGGTTAATTACTAAAAACTCCATGATGATAGTAGAATTTGCTAACCAATTAAAAGAAAAAGGAGCAAATATTAGAAATGCTATATTAGAAGCTTGTACTCTTCGCTTGCGACCAATCTTAATGACTACACTTGCTGCAGTCGTCGGTAGTATGCCATTGATTTTTGCAACAGGGGCGGGTGCTGCTGCTCGTAATTCTATTGGTCTTGTAATAGTTGGTGGCTTAAGTATTGGTACTATATTTACAATTTTTGTTATACCTGTAATATACCAAACATTTAAGAAAAGTTAATAAATTATAAAAATTTAAATGGACATCTCTCTAAAAATAGGAAATTATAATTGTATAGTAAATTGTTTTGAAGTCTAGATTTACTTAAACATCAATAAATATGGAGAGCAAAATATGCTAATAAACACTTCTAGTAATCCACTTATTACTACTATACATTTATTATCTTCTATAGGTGCTATAAATTGGGGACTAATTGGATTATTCAATTTTAACTTAGTAACACTTTTATTCGGTTCTTTTCCAATTGTTGTTAAGTTACTTTATATAATTATTGGTTTTTGTGGAATATATTCATTTTTATGCTTAGGTAAACTACTCTGTAAACCAGGTGTAGAAAAAGGAAAATACTTACTAAAGTGTTACTGTAGAAGTCAAGATTTGATCTTACAGACACTGTAAATTTTATATCTGAATGTCTGATAAGTTATAACTGTCAGATGAGTATTCAAGATACAAGATTTCATTATTCTTTTCAACAGCTAATTTCTTACTAT
>DYDT01000058.1 GCA_020404485.1 Rickettsia endosymbiont of Diachasma alloeum
ATTTAATCGCTGATTCTTTAAATTCAGCTGGATATACCTTTGGTTTTATATCTGTCATTTTTATCCTTTCTGTTAATATCGTCTATTATTAACTGTCCGGAAAACTATAGCCACATCATCTCAAGTAGGCGATAGTCTTTAAATATTTTTGTGATAAGCATGTTAATTTTTCCGATTATCATCCCGTGGCGGCATTGTTGCGTGGATCAAAAAACGTCCTGGGTGTCATTCCTGCGAAAGCAGGAATCTAGTATAAAGCGAGATAAATCAAGCTTTTAATTTTTAAAATTTGCTGTATTTATACTTTTTTTTTCCTGGATTCCTGCTTTCGCAGTAATAACATCGGAACCACGCAACAATGCCTCCCGTGGCTTGCTCACAACACGACATTTTCCTATCCATGCAACAAAGCCTACACGAGAACAAAACTAAAATAGTTAATAAAAATTAATATTTATAGGCTACTTATTTTTTTAGTCAAGCGTTTCCCTCAGCTCTTTATTATACAAGGCATAATATTCACCTTTATTGTCAAGCAGTTTCTTATGGTTTCCTTGTTCACAAACCTCGCCATTTTTCATTACGATTATGTTATCAAGGTCGGTAATACTACTTAAGCGGTGGGTAATAATTAAAGTGGTTTTTCCTTTACGTAAGTTCTTTAGCGATTTGAAAATTTTCTGCTCAGAAGATTGATCTAAGCTGCTTGTTGCTTCATCCCAAATTAAAATAGGTGCACTTTTTAAAAAAGCTCTAGCAATCGATAAACGTTGACGCTGACCTCCAGAAAGAGTCAAGCCTTGTGTGCCTATCTGCGTATCATAACCGTTCGGTAGATGCGTAATAAACTCATGAGCATCAGCATATTTTGCTGCTTCGATTATCTCTTCTCTAGTAGCTTCAGGCTGACAATATGCAATATTTTCGGCGATAGTAGTATCAAATAAGTGAGTATCTTGAGTAACTAAGGATATTTGCTTGCGAAGCGAAGTGAGCTTAATATGCTTAATATCATGATCGTTAATTATAATTTTTCCCTCTGTTGGATCATAGAAACGCACTAATAAATTACTAAGCGAGGTCTTACCACTACCGGAGCGTCCAACAAATGCAATCATTTTATTAGGTTCTAGCTTTAAATCTATATTCCTTATGGCGGTTTTACTCTCAAAACTTAAAGCTAATTTCTCAAAAGAAACTTTAGCGTCAGATAAATCTATTTCTTTAGCCCCAACATAATCTTTAATTAAAGGCTCGGTATCTAAAATACTAAATACCCTTTTAGCTGCAGTAATTCCTTCTTGGAGATTAATATTTAACGACACTAAACTTTTAAATGGTCTATAAGCCGCAGCAAAAGAAGATAAAAAAGCAAATAATGCACCCGGGGTAGTCTTTCCGTCAAGTACCAAATTACCTCCATACCATACCATACCACCGACTGCAAGACCACTTAACCCCTCCATAATCGGCGAAACTAACGCATCTAGTTTAGATGTTTTTTTATAATATTCTAAGATATTGTTAATAATTAATGCTGCTCTATTACTTTCTATTTTTTCACCGACAAAAGATTTAATAATTTTAATTGACTGAAAGGCTTCATCAAGTTTAGAGGTATAGTGCCCAAGCTCTTCTTGTGATCGTGCAAATATTCTTCTTATTTTTCTACCCATCTTTTGTACCGGATAAACAGCAAGAGGAAAAACAAGAAAAACTACGCAAGATAATAGCGGTTCTAAATTAAACATCGTTATTATTAAACATACTACAGTTAGAAAATGTTTTGCACACCCAACAAGTAAATTAGAAACAGCACCACGCATTAAAGAAATATCGTTAGTAAAGCGGGATATAAGACGTCCTGAAGATTGTTTTTGAATAAAAGAAATATCAGCAAATAACAAATGCTCATACATCTTTATTTGCAAATCGTTTAATACTCTTTGCCCAACAAATTTTATTAGATAATTCTGATAATATTCCGAAATTCCTTTAACGAAAAAAGTCACAATAAGCACTATCGGCATTATAACAAGCATTCTTCTGTCATGTATTAAAAAAATCTTATCAATAATAGGTCTGACCGCATGCACTATAATAGCAGTGCAAATTGCTGCGACAGCCATACAAAATATTGCTATATATATCTTAGTTGCATAAGGTTTAACATGATTTTTTATCAGCCTTTTAATTATATAAAAAGCTTGGTAGTCATTATCTAAATTATTGTTCATTGTCGTTAAAAATATTAAATTGGTGAAGGGGACTAGTTGGCAGTGAAATTTTTAAATGCTCAAAAGCAGCAGCTGTTATTACCCTGCCCCGTGGTGTTCTTTGTAATAGACCTATCTGTATTAGATAAGGCTCTATGGTTTCCTCAAGTGCGTCACGCTGTTCGGAAAGAGCGGCTGCTATCGTCTCAATCCCAACAGGTCCGCCATCATAATTATCTGCTATAAATTTTAGATAACGATAATCATTGCTATCAAGCCCGATAATATCAACTTCTAAACGGTTTAAACCAAAATTAGCTATTTCTTTATCTATTTCTAACTGATTATTAACCGCTGCAAAATCTCTTATACGGCGTAGCAACCTTAAGGCAATTCTTGGCGTGCCTCTACTTCTTCTGGCTATTTCTTCTGAACCTGAATCAGTCAGATCAATATCAAGCAACTTGCTTGCTCTGTTTAAAACCTTTTTCAGTTCTTCAGTATTATAAAAATTCAAACGCATAGGAATACCAAACCTATCACGCAGAGGATTACTAAGCAAACCAAGACGGGTAGTAGCACCGATTAGCGTAAATTGTGGCAGGTTTATTTTCACTGATCTTGCAGCCGGACCTTCTCCGATAATTATATCAAGCTCAAAATCTTCCATAGCAGGATATAACACCTCTTCAACTGAAGTATTTAAACGATGAATCTCGTCAATAAATAACACATCATTTTTTTCAAGATTGGTGAGAATAGCAGCTAAGTATGCTGCTTTAAGTATAGCAGGACCGGAAGTTGATTTAAAATTACCGCCTATCTCATTAGAAATAATCTTGGCAAGTGTAGTTTTACCAAGCCCAGGCGGACCATAAAATAAAGTATGATCAAGATGCTCCCCACGAGATTTAGCTGCCCTAATAAATACGGAAAGGTTTTCCTTAATC
>DYDT01000059.1 GCA_020404485.1 Rickettsia endosymbiont of Diachasma alloeum
AGGAGCGGATTGATCTGTCATATATGAACCAAGTATTTTTGCCTCTATCATCATGAATTATCAAAAAAATTCAACCATTTAGTCCTTACATCTCTAAAAATTGTCATGTAGTAAGGATTTTTTAGCATTTTCGTATAATTCTTCTAGTTTATTTATATCGCTTATGCTTTCTTGATTAACATTACTTACTAAATCACCAACTCTAAAGCTACTATCTTCTTCTTCATTTGTAATAACTAATCCTACTTTATCAGCAGATATAGCAAATTTTTGCTTTAATTCCTCAGTCAAATTACTAAAAGTGATATTACTTTTACAATAGACGTACCATTATCTTCTTTCTTAGTAACTTTTTCTATATTTTCTTCTACAGCTTCTTGTTTAACTTCTTCATTATCTGCTGTCATTTTTATTGGTAGTTCTATTACTTCTCCATCTCGTAATACTTTTACTTTCACTTCTTGATCAACAGGAATATCAGCTACAATTACACGTAATCTTTTAGTATTTTTAACTGTTTGCCCTGCAAACTCTAATATTATATCACCTGTTTTGATACCTGCTTTATCACCCGGATCATCTTTTTGTATTTTAGCAACTAACACACCATTAGTGTTTTTTAACCCTAATCCTTCTGATATTTCTTCGGTCAAATCTTGTATTGTTACACCAAGACGCCCTCTATTTATTTTACCATCTTTTTTAAGACGCTCAATTATAGGCTTTGCAGTATTTGAAGGGATAGCAAAACCAATACCTATATTAGTGCCAAGCGGTGAAAAAATTGCAGTATTTACACCAATTACTTTTTGATCCAAATTAAACATTGGTCCACCAGAATTGCCGTTATTAATTGCCGCATCTGTTTGGATAAAATTATCAACTATATTATTAGTGTCAATATCAATATCCCGTCCTTTTGAAGAAATAATACCAGCAGTAACAGTACCACCAAGATTACCGAAAGGATTACCGATTGCAATAACCCAGTCTCCTACTCTTGCGTCATTTGAGTCACCAAATTCAACAAAAGGCAGTGGTTCTTCAACATCTATTTTTAAAAGAGCTAAATCAGTTTTAGTATCACTACCTATTAATTTAGCTGGTAATTCAGTGTTATCGGCTAATTTTACATTAATTTTACTAACATTAGCAATCACGTGATAATTTGTAACTATCAAACCATTAGGCTCAATAATAAACCCAGAACCGAGCGGCATCGCTTTTGGAGTAGGGTCAACTTCTTCAAGATTGAGAGGTATGTTAAGACGTTCTAGAAAATCATTAATGAAATCCAAAGGTTTTTTTTCTTGTAAAGGATCTTTTTCTACAGCTTCTGACTTACTATTAACATATTCTATAGTAGAGATATTAACAACAGCAGGGATTAAAGGCTCAACTATATCAGCAAAACTATAACGTGATGCATTATTTACTTTTAGAGGTATGGAATTTATTTCAGTAAATTCACTTTCCTCTTCTAAATCTATTGCTTTTGAAGATTTATTATTTTCTTTCGCTAACACATTGTTATTAAATATTAAAATTATTATAACAAAAAATATTTTCAGATTCATATCTACTTAGCTAAATTAAGATATTTTAAAACTTCAGCATCGGGCGAAATGATAAAATTAGTATCTTCTTTCTTTAAAGAATTTTTATATACTAAAAGCGACTTATAAAATTTGTAAAATTCCGGATCGGCAGAATAAGCAGAATTATATATTTTAGCCGCTTTCTCATCACCATCACCTTTGATAATTTGAGCATCTTTGTAAGCTTTAGCAAGTATTATCTTACTTTCTTTATCTGCTTTTGAGCGAATACGAACACTTTCTTCCTGACCTTCTGCTCTAATTTGTGTTGCTTCTTTTGCACGAGCAGTTTGCATACGACGATAAATAGCCGCACTGTTTTCTTTTGGTAAGTCAGCTCTTAAAATTCTAACATCAACCACATCAATACCAAAGCTTTTAGCTTCATCATCTACTTGATTTAAAATATTAAGCATTACATTACTACGCTCTTGCGATAATAAACTACTTAGTGAAATCTTACCTATTACTTTCCGCATTGAAGATTCAAGGTTACGAGTCAGCCTAATTTTGACTCCTTGATAATCATGAACAGTTTTATAAAACATTACAGGATTATTAATTTGGAATTTAGCATAAGCATCAACGATAACTCTTTTACCATCAGCAGCTGTTAACTCTTTTGCTTCAACTTCAACATCTAAAAGACGCTTATCAAAAAATTCAACATTTTGAATTAACGGAACTTTAATATGTAGCCCAGGTTTTTCTATGGTTCTTACTGCTTCACCAAATTGGAATACTACAGCAGATTGACGTTGATCAACTGAAAATAGTGAGCTGGAAATTAATATCAGCCCAAAAATAGCCGTAAAAATTATATAGTAAATCTTTTGCATTTAATTTAACATTTTTTATTGTTTATTCCTATATGGGGTTCTCAAAAAGACCATATATAATGAATATTACGAAGATCAACTTCAAAAAGAGCAAGGAGAATGTAAGTCGAGGATCGCAGCGTAGACGCAAGTAACGTGAGAACCGGAGAACTTACAAGACGACGGCAACCAACTTTTGAAGTTCATCGAGTAATAGCCATATGCGGAAGTAACGCATTATTAATAATAGTCTTACTTGACCCGCTTAATACTTCTTCAGCTACTTCTAAATATAGCCTGTCTCTAGTTACTTGCTTGTTTACAGCATATTGCTTATAAATTGCACTAAATCTTTGGCTATCTCCCTCAGCCTTTGATATTATTTCCTCTCTATAGGCTTCTGCTTCTTCTATAATTCTAGCTGCTGCACCTCTAGCTTCCGGTAATACTTTATTATTATAGGCTTGAGCTTGATTTATTTCCTTTTCTTTATCTGCTTTTGAAGTCTGCACATCTCTATAAGCATCTATAACCTCAGCAGGTGGCTCAGCTTTTAATAATTGCACCTTTTCAATCATTACTCCAACGTTATAACTATCTAGAATTTTTTGTGCTAATGTTTCTATTTTATGAGTAATTTCTTGTTTCTGATCAGATAATACCCAAGAAATAGGTGTGTTCCCTATCACTTCTCTAACGGCACTTTCTACTGTTGACTTAACTGTTTCTTCAGGCTTTTGTACGTTAAACATAAAATCCTCAAGGTTACTAATATGCCACATTACGTCACAATTTAAAGCAACAATATTCTCATCACCAGTTAACATAATACTTTCACCGGCAATATTTTTGGTATCACCACCACTACGTACAGAATTATTTGTACGATATCCGATCTCAATTCGTCTTGATTGTTTCACTTTCTCGACTATTTCTTTTTCAAATGGGGTAGGTAAACGATAATTAAGACCAGCGTAACCTTTACGAACAAAACGTCCAAACCTTGTTACAGCCGCTTCTTCACCTTCTTTTACTTCATAAATACCTGAAGCAAGCCACAAAACAAAAGATGCTAGAGCAACTAAAATTATTGTTTTTGTACTGCAATTAAATTGAAACTGAAATTTATCAAAATTAAATTGATTTTTTCTTGGTCTTGTGAATATGTTATCATCTTTATCGTTATCAAAATCTTTCCACGGAGATTTTTTGAAAATTGGGATATATGGGATATATTTTTTATTAAGCATTTGCTTTTTATATTAATTTTGACATTTGAAGATTTAGTGATTATATATCTTATAGTATTTAACGTCAAGTTGCGAACTTATAGCAGACTTAAAAAGGAATTTTAATTATGGCTGATTTACACCAAAACCAAATCATCAATAAACTGCATAATATTGCTTTTAACGACGGTACTTTTTTAAAACAAGTTAAATCACATATTATAATTAAACACAATAATGTTGGTTTTTCAATAGATATATCAGGTATCGACAAATTTAGAAGCCGAAGAAATAAAGAATGAAGCCATTAAGAAGCTTAACGAAATAGTTGGCATAGGTAAAATAACTATCGTGTTTACTGAGAGTAAAACAGTGGAAAAAAAACTTCAAAAACCCAAACATTTTGTAGAAAATGTTAAAAAGATTATCTTAGTTGCTTCAGGTAAAGGAGGAGTTGGAAAATCTGCTGTTTCAGCTCTTATTGCTCAGCAATTAAGTTTAGAAAATTACCGAGTTGGCATAGTTGATGCTGATATTTACGGACCTTCAATTCCGCATATATTTAGTATTAACGAGGTTCCGCAAACAATTGATGGACGCATAATACCGGTAAGAGCAAAAAATATTGATGTAATATCTATAGGCTTCTTTGTTAAAGATCATTCAGCAATTATTTGGCGTGGTCCTATGGCTAGTAAAACTATTTATCAATTATTATCAGTGACGAAATGGGATAACCTTGACTATTTAATTATTGATATGCCACCAGGAACAGGCGATATTCATTTAAGTATGCTTGAGAATTATCATTTAGACGGCGTGGTAATCGTCACTACTCCACAAAAAATGTCAGAGATAGATGTCGTACGCTCTATAGATTTATATCAAAAATTAAATTTACCGATACTCGGAATAATCGAGAATATGAGTGATTTATTTGATGGTAATAGTGGTAGTCATTTATCACAAAAATATAATATACCTTTAATAGCCCAAATTCCTGTTATGCCAAAAATAGCTAATGCTTGCGATAAATCACTCCCGCTTACCGACTTACTTAACATACCTTTAAAGGAATATTTATGATCTGGGTGCTTACAGATAGTAGAACAGGCAATAACCACCAAGCAATTGCACTTGCTGAAAAACTAGCTAGAGAATATACAATCATTGGACTTGAATATAATTGCTTAGCTAAGCTGCCAAACTTTTTACTTAAATATTATCCTGTACATATAAAGAAAGAGATATTACGGAATA
>DYDT01000060.1 GCA_020404485.1 Rickettsia endosymbiont of Diachasma alloeum
AGCTCATAAACCAACTGCTATTTCTAACATTATATTGGAATAAGCTTTAGCTTAAATTCTAAGGCACTTCCAGTGCCTACCATCAACCTACCGGCTCTCAGCCGGTAGTGGTTGAGTTTAAAAATTTACTGTATTTATATTTTTTTGGATTCCCGCCTACGCGGGAATGACATGTAAGCCATACAGGCATGACATTAATCATTCTAAAATTTAAATCGTGACTGATATAAATTCATCAAATAATTACATTCCTTTTGCTAGGAAATATCGTCCGGGTAGCTTTGCCGAACTGCATGGTCAAGAAGTACTTGTAAAGGTTCTAAGCTATACTATCCTAAATAATCGTTTAGCCGGCGGGTATCTTTTAACCGGTATTAGAGGAGTCGGTAAAACCACCTCAGCTCGTATTATTGCTAAAGCGGTAAACTGCTCTGCCTTAGTTACTAAAGATAATGATATTAAGACGTGTGAGCAGTGTGTAAATTGTGTTAGTTTCAACAATCATAACCATCCTGATATAATTGAAATCGATGCGGCAAGTAAAACTAGCGTTGATGATATACGTAGAATCATAGAGTCAGCTGAATATAAACCACTACAAGCGAAGTATAAAATATTTATTATTGATGAAGTACATATGCTTTCTAAAGGTGCTTTTAATGCATTGCTTAAAACCCTAGAAGAGCCACCTCCACATGTGATATTTATTTTTGCAACAACCGAAGTTCAAAAAATACCAGCAACGATTATTTCAAGATGTCAAAGATATGATTTAAAACGTCTTAGCTTTGAAGAAATTTTTAAGCTGCTTGAACATATAGTTAAAGAAGAGAATCTAAAAACAGATATAGAAGCTTTAAGAGTAATCGCTTATAAATCAGATGGTTCAGCTCGTGATGCCGTTTCTATGTTAGATCAGGCAGCTAGTTTATCTGCTAAATCTGATAGTATGATTACAAGACAAGCAATTAATCAAATGCTTGGGCTTGTTGACAATAATGTTATACTAGAATTTAGCCAGTATATAGTTAATAGAGATATTGCAAATAGTATTTCTCTAATAAATAAGCTTTATGCTTCTTCGGTTAATCTTGAAATATTTATAGAATCAGTATCAGAATTTATAGCTTATCTTAATAAGGTAAAGATGTTGCCTAGCTATAGCATGCCGTTATATGAGTCGTTTAATGATAGAATTAAAAATATTTTAAGTAAAATTAGTTTTCCGCATTTATCAATTTTGTGGCAAATATATAGTAAAGGGGTAGCGGAAATCAAAATTTCTTATAATCAACTTATTGAAACTGAAATGTTGATTATAAAATCAATATATTCAGCCTCGTTGCCGTTAATGGATGATTTACCAAGTGATATTAAAGATTTAAAACAACCATCTACTGAAGAAATAAAAAAAAATTTTGAAATTGTAGATTTTCTTAAGTATCTTTATGAAAATAATGAAATAGAAATATATTATTTTTTATTAAACAGTACAGAGCTTAAAAATTTTTATGATAATAAATTAGAAATTTTAAGTTCTGAAACAACAAACAAAATAAAGAAACAAATAGAAAATTTATTGTTTGCTTTTAGTAATGAAAAAATCGAAATTATAATATTAAAAGAGCAGCAACAAACGATCTTAAAAAGTCAATTAATAGATAAAATTGAGTCAGGTGATAGTTTTAGTTTAATAAAAAAACACTTTCCTGATGCAAAAATCATGGATATTCTACTTAAAAATTAAAGGATAAAATTATGGTAAACTTTAATCAGTTTTTAAAACAAGCTCAAACAATGCAGAAAAAAATGCAAGAAGCACAAGAGCAAATGGCAAATACTAGATATACTGGTAAAGCAGGCGGTGTGCTTGTAGAGATTATAGCAACAGGTAAAGGTGAAGTCGAAAAGGTTTCAATAGATGCATCTCTACTAAAAGAAGAAGAAAAAGAAATGTTAGAAGATTTAATTAAAGTCGCTTTTAACGATGCAAAACAGAAATGTGATGCAGATTCACAAAATTCTATGTCAGGTGCTTTAAATGGTATGAGTTTGCCGCCAGGTTTTAAAATGCCTTTTTAATTTAAACTGCTAAACTGTATTAGTTGACATTTGATCTTACATTTAATAAAAATAAAGTATTAAAAATACAGATAAAAAAAATGGAAGGTCACAATGCACTTAAATCCGTAATAACTTCGTATAGCATACATTATACGAAGTTATACGACCTTACATGTTTCACTATTGAAATTTA
>DYDT01000061.1 GCA_020404485.1 Rickettsia endosymbiont of Diachasma alloeum
AATTGAACATTGCTGGGCTAATTTAAAAAATTACTTAAGAAAAATCATTAAGCAGTTTAAGGATCTCAGATGTGCTATAACTACAGCTATATCTAAAACCTTTCCGTGTTAGCTATATATGCTAAATTATTTAGACAATAATCACGATGATTCTACGACTATAATTGGCTCTATAGATTAAAATAAAAATCAGTAATATTTTATGTATATGGCAGAATATTATTATAAACTTTTGCTGTATACTAAAATATTTAATATAACCCCCCTCCTACAACTTGCGTTATTTTTTAGCAAAAATTAATAAGATTTTTGCAGTAATAGTTGTTCCTATTTCAAACTTTATAAAATTCACAAGCAGCATAAAAGTTTAAAGTATGAGAACAAATTTTGTAATAGAACTTTTAAAGGTTCGACTCTTGATGAAAAAAGGGAGTTTTTAAATTTTATCTTCTCGAACCTAACACTAATGGACGGAAAAGTGCTTTACTCTCTGGCTTTTCCGTTCGATAAATTGCAAGAAATTTCTAATTGTCGCATGTGGCGAGAGTGACGGGACTCGAACCCGCGACCTTCTGCGTGACAGGCAGACGCTCTAACCAACTGAGCTACACCCCCTTTTAAGGGATAACAAATTATATATAACAATTCTTTCAATCGTGCAAGGATAAAATAGCTTATTTTCATTTTTTTGCAGCATATATACAGTATATGAAATATTTGAATAGCTTATAAAAGGATCAAAACCTTTAGAAATAAGGTAAAAATGATGGGATTCGAACCCACGACTTTCTGCGTGACAGATAGATGTTCTAGCTAATTGAGCTATATGAGTCAGTATTTATAATAAAATCTAAAATAATCATCAGTAATCTTTTTCCACCCTTAGTTGAACTCCTAAAAATTATTATACTTTTTTAAGATTTTCTTAATAAGGGCAGTATATAAGCTGGCTTGCTCATATTAAGGAATCTTATTTTATTACTCAACCACTACCGGCTCTCAGCCGGTAGTGGTTGAGTCAACTAATACTTCTCAAAAAAAAGAGGCTAAAAAAGCGGAAGATGCAGCTAAAAAATGGATTGTTGTAGATAATGAAGATTTTATTACCATATGTTTTGAAGCAGGTATAGCACCCTCTTTAGTAAGAAAAATCACTAAAGGCTTAATTAGACTACAACAAAATAAATCAGTTACCCATGAAAGAGATTTATTTTGTAATCAAAACTTGAAATTACGCTAAATATAAATTAATTGTATAGATGTTACCTAGTAACATCTATACACACTATAACTACTATTTACGTTATAGTTCCAATTTCAAGCTATAAGGTTATTTATGATTATTTCAGTTTCAGGACAACATATTTCTATTGGTAGTAATTTACAAGAATATTCAAAAGAAAGAGTAAACCAAGTTCTAACAAAATATTTTTCCGATATAATAAGTGCAGATATACATTATGCAAAAGAAGGAATAAATGTTAAATGCGATATTATAGCAAAATATGGTTCAGGTAAGCATAATATCGTTAAGAGTAACGAAAGCTGTAATGATATATATGTAGCATTTGACAAAGCTATGGCAAAACTTGAAAAGCAGCTTAGAAAATATAAATCAAAACTAAAAAATCATCACGCAGGTAAAGTAAAAATATCTGAAATTGATTCTAAGGGTACTAAATATATTATTAGCTCTCAAGACCAAGAGAATACTAATGATGCAAATGATACTAACTATCCAATAATTATTGCTGAAAAGCCTGTAGAAATATTAAAGCTGTCTGTAAAAGACGCGGTAATGAAAATGGATTTAGAAAATTTACCAGCAGTAGTATTCAAGAACGTTAATAATAATCGTATAAATATAGTGTATTATCGTAAAGATGGTAATATTTCTTGGGTAGATTATAATTAATGATTATTATCCCCTATAAAGGAATTAAACCTAACATTCATAAAACGGCTTATATTGCTCCAAGCAGTTCTATAATAGGGGATGTTAAAATTGGAAGTAACTCAACCACTACCGGCTGAGAGCCGGTAGGTTGATGGTAGGCACTGGAAGTGCCTTAGAATTTAAGCTCAAGCTTAGGCTCTGTCTCATCATTTGGAAAGATGCGTTTATTCTTAGTAACTTTTCTCAATTGGCTATTCAGCGATTCTATCGCATTTGTAGTATAAATAATCTTATGATGTGGCTATAGTTTTCCGGACAGTTAATAATAGACGATATTAACAGAAAGGATAAAAATGACAGATATAAAACCAAAGGTATATCCAGCTGAATTTAAAGAATCAGCGATTAAA
>DYDT01000062.1 GCA_020404485.1 Rickettsia endosymbiont of Diachasma alloeum
ATAGTCATCCTATAAAATAAGTCCTCTTTACTTATTTTATACAGAGCGACTATGACTATTTCAAACTAAAGTTTCTCCACCTGAAGGTGGAGGTTTGAACCATCAGATGGATAATCAATATTACAAACTGATAATTTTAAAGCCTCAACTGAAACTAATATAGCTAATATTCTATTATTTGAAAAACATATGGAAACAATAGGCAGTACTGTACTTATTAACACCATATTTGATGAATAGATACCTTAAGAAAGCTCATTCATCACTAATATATAACTAGCTTTTAAGTCTAAATCATAATCAATTGTATTATATATTAGCTTTTTTATGTCAGCAAATTTTTGAATTAGATAAGAAGGATCACGATTCGGTAATGCATGAAATATTTTATTTTCTAAATCAGAAAACTCAATATCAATATTTGAAGATTTTTTTAGAATCCGATTCATTAATAGGAGTATATTATCAGTAAAATCTAACCACAACTCTCTATCTTTAGCATTAAATTGCTTAATAAACTCTAATTTAGAATTTAAGTTTTCATTATCTGCTATGGGCTGAATAAATTTAGAATATAATTCTTCTTCAGAATGTCTTTCAGATGATTTAGTACTAATTTTAAAACATCTAGATCTGATTGTAGAAATTATACTTGAAGCTCTTGAAGTAATTAAAAATATATAACTATTTTTAGGTGTGTCTTCTAAAATCTTTAAACATGAATTTGCAGCATTCAGATTCATAAGATCTGCTGAATAAATTACGGCAACCTTACAACCTGAAATTGCAGAAGTTTTACTTAAGAACTCCTGTAATTTTCTTATTTGCTCAATAGAGATATTCTTAGCATTAGACGTAGCAGAAACTTCCCTAACGATAAGATGATAATCTGGATTATTTTCAAGAGGGATATTATTCTTTAAAAGCTTTAAAAATACGAATTTCTCTATATCTTTTAACGCTTGTTCTATATTTTCTGCTTCAATAAGCCAGCTATTATGTAGCTTTTTATGTTTTAAACTAAACTCTAGATGCTCAATTATCATATAAACTAATAGTTAAGGCTTCCTTTAATGCCATGATCCTTGAAACATAATTATATTACTAAAGCTATAGGACTGCTAACAGTCCCACGACTGTACCTCAGGCTTCACTGCGGTACTATAGAAAAAAATATAAATTACTTATTATTACAAGCTTCTTTAAGTTTACTTCCAGCTTTAAATACAGGTTGCTTATAAGCAGGTATGGTCATTTTTGCTCCTGTTTTTGGATTACGACCCTCTCTTGATTTTCTGCTTTGTATTCCAAACGAACCAAAACCTGTGATATTAACACTATGTTGATGTTTAGTAGCAGAAATTATAGATTCAAGCACCCAATTAAGTGCCTTTTCTGCATCAGCTTTTGTAAATGATTTATGCCCTTGATGTTTATGGTGGTGACCATGCTCAGTCATAAAAGCAATAAATTCTGTCTTATTCATTTTTTTAGGTTGTGTGCTCATAAAAAATCAACTCTCTTTTAATGGGTTAATACATTACTGTCGTAGTACAATATATACAACTAGCAATAATGCACATCAATATATTTTTTTATTTTTTAACTAGGTTATTTAAATTATAACAAACTCTTAGTTTACTGCAAATATCCGTTATTTATAAAGTTTTAAAGATATATATAATTGTATAATTGATAAAAAAATGTAGCCATTTTACATCAGTTATGCTTTTAAAGCTGGATATAATTAAATAATTCAAGTAAAAATTTACAATAAATATCTCACTACATGACAATTTTTCATTTTGTTATCTCCGGATGGCAAAATATTGAGTGCAAAAGCCTTATCCAACGTGCTGATTGGGTAGAAATATTATACAAAATAGTAACCAAT
>DYDT01000063.1 GCA_020404485.1 Rickettsia endosymbiont of Diachasma alloeum
CTTTAGTCCTAGGTTCGTATAACTTCGTATAATGTATGCTATACGAAGTTATTACGAGCGAGATAACCTAAGCTTTTAATTTTAAAAATTTGCTGTATTTATGCTTTTTTTCCTGGATTCCTGCTTACGCAGGAATGACATCGGGACCACGCGGGCAATGCCGCCACGGAATGACACATACATAATAAAAAACCTATATAGTTTGACTATGTAGGTTTTCTTGCTTTATAATATACTGGATGATATTAAGAATCTTAAATAAAAAATTATGTTAAATAATATTAGAAAAACTGCCGATAGTTTTATAATGCGAGTTTTATTCGCAATGATCGTTTTTGCCTTTGTTGGTTTTGGCATTAAAGATGTATTGCATGGAAGAAGCGGTGGTAATATCGTAACTTTTTCTCATGCAAAAAATATATCGCAAGAAGATTTTCTGCGGGCAAAATCTTTAGAAATTAACGCTATATCTAAACAAGTTGGAGTAAGCCTAACGGTAGAAGAAATAGCACAATTAAATATAGATAATAGAATCTTAAAAAGACTTGTTTTTGAGAATATCTTAGATTATCTAGTTGGCTATTATGATTTTGATATAAGCGACGATACTGTAAAAAATTTAGTAAAAGAATCACCAGTTTTTAAAAATGATCAAGGAGTTTTTGATATAAAGCTCTTTAAAACTTATTTTAGAAATTCTTACACAGATGAAGAAAAATATTTAGTAAATTTAAAAGAAAAAGCCTTAAAAAATATTTTTGCTGGTACTTTTTTAGATAGCTTCTATGTTCCGAAAGCCATGACTGATAATATAGTAAATTATATGGCTGAAAAAAGAGAAGTGGAATTAGTACAAATGAATCTACAAAACAAGCCAAAAGATTTACAAATTCCAGCTCCCTCCGACCAAGAATTAAAGGATTTTTATCAGAATAACAAATCTTCATTTGAAGTGCCAGAAAAGCGTAGCTTTTCATATATTAAAGTTACTACTGAAAACTTACAAAAGAAAATCCAAGTGACTAAAGAAGAATTATTAGAATTTTATAATGAGAATAAAGAGGAATTTGGAGAACAAAGTTTTGAGGATGTACAAAAACAGTTACGTGAACAAGTAGAATCTCAAAAAATTGATATCCTAAATATGGAACTTGCTAAAAATTTAGAAGATGATGTTGCAGCTGGCTCTAGCTTAGTTGAAATCGCAGCAAAATATGAACTACCTATTAACAATATCAATAATATAAGCTATGCCGATTTGATCGAAGACAAAATAATCGCCGAAAATGCCGATAGTATTTTTGAGCTTAGTGAGGGGGAGTTATCTTATCCGATTGAGGCAGAAGATAAAAGCTATTTAGTACTTGTTGAATTAAAATCTATAAATCCAGCAAAAATACCTGAATTTGATAGTATTAAGGAACAAATAAATAGCACTTGGATAAAGCAATATCTTGCCGATCTGAATATAAAAATTATGAAAGATTTAGCAAAAGAAAATAATTTTGCTAAAATACGTACAAAAACTTATATAAGATCAGAAATGGAAAATGATCAGATGTTAACTCCTGAAATATTATTATCCATTTTCAACACTAAAATAGGCACTAATACTCCTGTATTTCAAGTAGGTGATGAGCTATATTTTGCCCATATTAAATCAACAAATATAGATGAGCAAGTAGCTAAAAATATTAAAGCTAACTCTGAAAAAAATATAGTAAACACTATTAAAAATTCTATAATTGATGAATTGATTAACTATACGATTAAGCAAAATGATATGAAAGTGAAGACTATGTAAATGAGTTGTGTCACCCCGTGGCGACTGATGTGGCTATAGTTTTCCGGACAGTTAATAATAGACGATATTAACAGAAAGGATAAAAATGACAGATATAAAACCAAAGGTATATCCAGCTGAATTTAAAGAATCAGCGATTAA
>DYDT01000064.1 GCA_020404485.1 Rickettsia endosymbiont of Diachasma alloeum
AGGAGCGGATTGATCTGTCATATATGAACCAAGTATTTTTGCCTCTATCATCATGAATTATCAAAAAAATTCAACCATTTAGTCCTTACATCTCTAAAAATTGTCATGTAGTAAGCAAAAAAGTAAAGAATTAGTAAGAAATATTTACAACACTTAAAGCTTCTTTAACTAATGGAATAGTTATTTTTCTCTTAGAAGTTAACGCAAAGTTATTGATATACTCTAATATTTCTAAAATTCTGTTATATTCTCTAGGCAAATTCACTAATAAAAAATCTATTACTATTTGTGATATTGTTACAGAAGATGTAGCAAAATGTTTAAATATTAAAATTTTAATTAATTCATCATCAGGAGGATAAAGCATAACGTTTAATACAGAATTAATACGCGATGATAGATCAGGTAAAATAAAGTTTTTGCCTTTATTTTTGCCTTTATTATTAGATGTAAGTAAAAGATATTTTTGTTTTTCGTTAATAAGGTTAAATAGATGAAGCAATGCCGTTTCCTGCCAATTTTCTATATCATCAATAATAAAAGCATTATGATTTGCTAAAATTTTGTCATCAAAAAAAATATCTTTAATGATGTAAGCATTGCTTAAATTTTGCCATATTTTGGTTAAATAAGTTTTACCTGAAGAGGCAGGACCCTTTATTAGTAAAGTAAACTTATAAGGATTAACTCCAAAACTATTCTGCCAATTTTGTAAAGCATTATAAGCTAAAGCATTAGACGCAGAAACAATAAATTCCTCAGGGTGATATTTTGAAGAATTATTAAAAGGAAATATATATTGCATTTATAAAATTTTTTAACGTCATTGCGAACAAGCAAAGGCATTGTTGCATGGATTAGTTTTTCTGTCTGAGCTAAGGAAATTACGAAGTAATTGACGAAGCAATCCAGTATAAAAATGCTAGCTTATAGCATTTTTATTATTTTTTCTGGATTGCCCCACGCTCATTTCATTCGCGTAGCTCAGACGATTTAGTATCCACGCGGGCAATGTCGCCACGGTACGACACCTCGGGTGTTTTTCGATCTACGCAACAAAGCCACGAGCAAAGCGAGTGCGGCAATCTCATTTTATTATCCTGAGATTGCTTCGTCAAAACTTACAGTTTTCCCTCGCAATAACGATATATCCAACATTTCTAAATATACTTACTATTCTCTTCCTTAACGAGTGCTATCAACTGCTCAACCGATAATACTTCCTGCTCGGTAGTTCCAAGTTTTCGAATAGTTACTTGTTTATTCTCTTTTTCTTGCTTTCCGATTACTGCTATTATTGGTATTTTTTGATTTGAAAACTCACGGATTTTATAATTAATTTTATCTGGTGATATATTAATATCGACTCGCACACCACTTTCAATTAAAGCTTTCTGCACCTCTAAAGCATAATCATTTAAATCACTTGTAATAGTAGCTATTGCAACCTGCACAGGAGCAAGCCACAAAGGAAAACGTCCTGCATATTCTTCGATTAATATCCCAATAAAACGTTCAAGCGAGCCAAGTATTGCTCTATGTAACATTATAGGTCTTTTTTTCTCACCGCTTACTGCAACATAGCTAGCATCTAAACGCTCAGGCAAAACAAAATCCATTTGCAGAGTTCCGCATTGCCATTGACGCCCTATTGCATCTGTTAACACAAATTCAAGCTTAGGACCATAAAATGCCCCCTCACCCGGGTTTAATGTATAGCTATAACCTGCTTTCTCTACTGCCTCTTTTAAAGCATTTTCAGCCTTATCCCAAGTCTCATCGCTACCAGCTCTAACGTCAGGACGATCAGAGAATTTTACTTTTATATCAGTAAAACCGAAATCCTTGTAAACCTCTGTTAGTAATTTACAAAAGCTAACTGTTTCCTCGGTAATTTGTTCCTCAGCACAAAATATATGTGCATCATCTTGCACTAAACTCCGTACTCTCATCAAACCATGTAAAGCACCGGATGCCTCATTACGATGGCACAAGCCGAACTCAGACATACGAAGCGGCAAATCACGATAACTTTTGATACCTTGCTTAAAAATCTGTACGTGACAAGGGCAGTTCATCGGCTTTAAAGCAAGCGTCTTGTCGTCTGTTTCTAAAGCAAACATATCATCACGGAACTTTTCCCAATGTCCAGAAAGCTCCCAAAGACTCTTATCAACTAAAACAGGGGTCTTAACTTCAATATAACCGTTTTTACGAATCTTTCTTCTGATATATTGCTCAATAGTATTATATATACTCCAACCCTTATCGTGCCAAAATACCATTCCTTGAGCTTCTGCCTGAAAATGGAACAAATCAAGTTCTTTTCCTAATTTTCTATGGTCACGCTTTTCAGCTTCTTCAAGCATAAATAAATAGCTATCTAGCTGCTCTTTAGTAGCCCAAGCCGTGCCGTATATACGCTGCAATACCTCATTGTTACTATTACCACGCCAATAAGCTCCTGCAACTTTCATTAACTTAAAATGTTTAACAAAGCCAGTAGATGGAGCGTGCGGACCTCGGCATAAATCAATAAAATTACCTTGCCTGTATAAGCTTATAGGCTCATTTGACGGAATTGAGGCGATAATTTCAGCTTTATAATGCTCACCTATCGATTTAAAAAATTCTACAGCCTTTTCTCTATCCCACAACTCTCTTGTTACTTTTTCATTTTTTTTAGCAAGCTCATGCATTTTAGCTTCTATAACTGCTAAATCATCAGTGGTAAAAGGTTTACTTCTTGCAAAATCATAATAATAACCATTCTCAATAGCAGGACCGATTGTTACTTGCGTTTCAGGGAATAACTCCTTTACTGCTTCCGCTGTTAAATGTGCAGCATCATGCCTTATAACTTCAAGACATTCAGGATCTTTAGTAGTTAAAATACGCAATTTGCAATCATCATCGATTTGAGTACTTAGATCCTTAAGCTCACCATTTACTTCAGCAATCATTGCTGCTTTAGCAAGCGATGTTGAAATAGACCCAGCTATCTCAAACGCTGTAATATTTTTTTCAAACTGTTTTACACTCCCATCAGGGAAAGAAATATTTATCATTTTTTATTCTAACTTATTTTTCTTTTAAACGATCAGCTATTAATTTATATGATTCATAAGCTTTAGCTGGGTCTTTTTCTAGCAATTCAAATCCTATTCTTTCATTACTATTAATATGCCATAATTTACAAGTATCAGGACTAATTTCATCAGTTAACATTACCAAAGATTCCTCACCGGTAAATACCCGCCCGAATTCAAGGCTACATTCAACAAGCCGAATACCGATGCCGATGAACAAACCGCTTAGAAAATCATATATACGCAAAGCTTGCTTCTTAACTGTATTAATTTCATCTTTAGTTAACCAACCAAAATTTAATATTTGATGCTCATTAACTATCGGATATTTAAACTCACGACTTTTTACTTTAAAGTCAATTATTGGCTTATCAAATACAAAGCCTTCATCCATGCCAAATTCTTTTACAAACCTACCGCACGCAACAGAAGATACGACTACTTGCAGAGGAAACATCTCAACATATTGAATTAATTGCTCTCTCATATTTAGCTTTTCAATAAAATGATTTTCAATACCAATCATTTCAAGCTTATTCATTACAAAAGAAGAGATATTATTATTAAGCACTCCTTTGCCTGATACATCAATAATTTCACCATTTTCTAAAGTAGCTTTATCAGAAAAAGCCATTACAAGCAAAAACTCTTCTTCAGAAGTATATAGGGTTTTACTTGAACCTTCATATAGTTTTTTTTTCATATATTATTTTTTAAAATTTATTTAGCGTCATTGCGAAGAAAAACTACAAGTTTTGACAAAGCAATCTAGTTAAAAAATGCTATAAATTAGCATTTTGTATTATTTTTCTGGATCTAGTGCCCAAGCCACGGTATGACCTTTAAAGGCTTCTGAATCCCCGCCTATGCTAAGAATGACATTGTGGATATTTTTCGACCATGTAAACCCCTTTGTACAATAATATATAAAAGAAGTCTAAGACTTTCTTAGCAACTCAATTGCTTTCGAAAAGTCCAATATATACTCTTCTTGTTTTTCTAAATCTTTGATTTTGAGGTTGTTGCTTGCTTGTTCTTCGTCACCGATAAAGACAATAAATTTGGCATTATCATTTAAGGCTCTTTGCATTCTTTTTGCCACTTTACCGCTTATTTCTATCAACGCAGGTATATTATGTAAGCGTAATTGATCGGCTATTTTTAAAGAATACGAAATATTATTCTCGCCTATTGGCAATACAAATATTGGAGTTACTGAGTTTATATTATATTCCCGCATCAAGGCTATTCGCTCAATTCCTGCTGCAAAACCTATCGCTGGCACTTCATCGTTATTGCCCATAATGCGGCTAAGCCCATCATAACGCCCACCGGCAAGAATAGTGGATTGGCTTCCTAGTTTTGTAGTTGTGAATTCAAAAGCAGTATGGCAATAATAATCAAGCCCCCTAACTAGGCGTGCATTTATGGCGTATTTCATGCCTAAAATGTCAAGATATTTTAATAACTCTTCAAAATATTCTTTTGACTCATCAGTATAATACTCTGATAAAACAGGGGCGTTAACTACTATTTTTTGATCGATTTCGCTTTTAGAGTCAAGAATTCGCATTGGATTTCTAAGTAATCTTACTTTGCTATCTTCCGATAATTCATCTTTAAAATCGTTTAGATATTCTACTAATTTTTGCTGATAAGTAGTGCGGGACTGACTGCAACCAAGAGAGTTTAACTCTAAAGTAGTATCGGCTAAAACCTCTAAACTTTCAAGTATATCTGCCGCTAGCTTTAAAGTTTCAGCATCAGAAATAGCCCCTTTAGCTCCTAAATATTCATAATTTAGCTGGTGAAATTGTCTTTGACGCCCTGCTTGCGGTCTATCATAACGAAAAACAGGACCAGTAGAAAATAATTTGAGAGGTAGTTTATGTTGTAAGCCGTTTGAGATAAAAGCTCTTACAATCCCTGCTGTAAATTCAGGGCGTAAAGCTACTGATTCATCGCTTTTATCTAAAAAGCTGTAGATTTCTTTGCTAATTACGTCAGAGCTTTCACCCATCGAGCGGTTGAAAACTTTGGTATATTCGAGTATTGGCACACTCATTTGCTTGTAGCCATATAATGCTCCAACCTTTTTTGCTTTATTGATTATATAATTATGAACTTTATAATCATCCGGCAAAAGATCTTTCATTCCTCGAAGTGGCTGGAGTTTTTCTAGCATGATATTAGTTTTGTTTTTTTGTTATGGGTTTTCGTCATTGCGAGCGACTAAAAGGAGCGTGGCAATCTCATGAAAATATCCTGAGATTGCCTCCGCCCTCTGCTACGCATCTCCTCGCAATGACGATGATATTGGCTATATTTCTTTCTTCATAAAAAATGATCTGACTATATATAAAGCAAATATCGTAACAAACCAAATTAATAAAGCACGTCCTGCAGTATGTAAATTAAATTCACCATCAAATACTTGAATAAATAACAAATATACACATGCACATATAATAAAAGGAGCAATAATATATACCAAAGGACATTTAAAAGGTCTTTGAGCATTAGGTAGTCTTGTTCTAAACAACAACACTATTGTTGTAACAGTTATGTAGTCAATAATTGCTCCCATCGAAGTTAATTGGGTCAATAATTCCGTTGAACAAAATCCTCCAAGAATTGCAGCTAAAGATGCAAATATTATAATTGTAATATATGGGCTATCATATTTAGGATGCAATTTTGCAAAACTTTTCGGTAGTAATCCGTCACGTGCAATAGCGTAAAAAATACGTGAAGTACCATAAATATTCATCATTAGCACTGTCATCATACCGCAAACAGCACCTATTGAAACAACTGCTAATCCAATTTGACTATTATTGAGTGCTAAAGCATAAGCAAGCGGTTGATCGTTATTTAACTGATCAAAAGGTGCAATACCCGTAACAAGCCCTGCCATTGCAACATATACAATAGTAGTTAAAACAAGTGAGCCAATAATACCAATCATAATATCACGTTTTGGGTTTTTACACTCTTCAGCTGCAGTTGCAATTGTTCCAAAACCAGTGAAGGCTAAGAATAAAACAGAGGCACCGACTAAGACGTTACTAAAACCGAACGGCATAAAATTACTCCAATTACTAGCATCAAAATGTGGAGTAGCAGCAAATATAAAGACTAATATCGCAGCCATTTTAATAAATACTAAGATAGCATTTAATTTTTTGCTGTCTTTAGTACCTAAGTATAAGACAAAGCCAATAGCTACTGAAATTAAAAATGCAGGCAAATTTATTATACCTCCATTTGCTGGTACTGTAGCTATAGCTTTTGGTAAGTAAATTCCACCATATCCCAATAACCCTTGTACATAACCCGACCAGCCGGCTGCAACTATTCCTGAAGCAACTCCTAGCTCTAATATTATTACACTACCAATTATCCAAGCAAAAACTTCTCCGAATGCGACATAGGAATAAGTATAAATACTACCGGATGTCGGAAGCATAGCAGCAAGCTCAGTGTAAACAAAAGCTACAAAAATACAGGTAATACCTGCAATTGCGTATGATAACATTACAGCCGGACCGGAAAATTTAGCAGCAATTATTCCGGTAACAACAAATACACCGGTACCGATCATTGCACCGAGTCCAAGTAGTATTAAGTCAAATGCTCCAAGAGTCTTACTAAGACCACTTGAGCTACCTATTTCTTTGACTGATTCAAAGCTTTTTTTTCTTAAAAAACTCATTTATTTCTCCTGTTTTTAGTGAGCTTATTTTTTAGGAATCCGTCATTGCGAGGAGCGAAGCAACGTGGCAATCTCGTAATGCATCCTAAGATTGCCACGCTCTTTGCAGTCGCTCGCAATGACAAAATTAATTTACATCCCTAGTAATCCAGCCGCCGCCAAGTACTCTCGTGCCGTCATAAATAACACATGCTTGCCCAGGGGCAACGGCTTTTTCCTCGGACAGAAACTTTACTTTCATTCTATCACCCTCAAGCTTACTTATTTCAGCTAAACGAGGGGGTCTTGTTGAGCGGACTTTTACGCTTACTTCCAGCTTCTCGCCATCCTTTATACTATCGGCTAGCCAATTCAAGTCTTTAATTACAAATTCCTGCACATTTAATGCAGATTCTGGCCCTACATATACTATATTACTACTAGGATCAATTTTTATCACATATAAGGGCTCGTGGTAAGATATACCAAGACCACGACGTTGTCCTATAGTATAGTTAATTATGCCGCTATGAGTTCCTAACTCAAAACCATTTATATGCAGAATTTTACCGCTTTTGCTACTATCCGAACGTATTTTATTTATTACGTTCTTATAATGTCCATCAGGTACAAAGCAAATATCTTGACTGTCAGGCTTATCTGCCACCTCAAGCCCAAATTTACTAGCAAGTTTTCTTGTTTCGTCTTTAGTAAGGTTTCCAAGCGGGAAATCTAAATATTCAAGCTGCTCTTTGGTAGTTGCAAATAAAAAATAACTTTGATCTTTTAAAGGGTCAAGTCCCATATGAAGTTCTGGACCATTATCACCATTTATTTTTCGTACGTAATGACCTGTAACAAGTTTATCAGCTCCAAGTTCTTTAGCAGTTTTGATTAGGTCTCTAAATTTTACTGATTTGTTGCATTGTACGCATGGCAGGGGCGTCTCACCTCGCAAATAGCTATCAACAAAATTATCTATTACCGATTCTTTAAATTTACTTTCATAATCAAGCACATAATGAGGTATGCCAAGCTTATTTGCTACCATTTTAGCATCATAAATATCCTGACCTGCACAGCAAGCATTTTTCTTAGCCGTAGCCATACCATGATCGTATAATTGCAGGGTAATACCTATTACGTTATAGCCTTGCTCGCACAACACTCCAGCAACCACTGAACTATCAACGCCTCCGGACATCGCAACGACTAAAGTAGATTGTCTATCTTTTGAGTTAATCATAAGAACTTCTAAACAAACAGCAAATTATACTAGATTTACGATAAATTACAACCAATTATTTATGAAAAATTTAAATTTTAATGTTACTTTTTTTCTGCTATTATTATACATACTGAATAAATACTAATGTGCAGATGTTTAAAAAATATTTTAAAAGAATTAAAAGAAGTTATTTTGGTTTCTTAAAAGGAACAGTTAGAATAAATGATGATATAGTAAATTGTTCTTTCGAATCTGATTGGGAAATAAGCAATGATTAGCATAAAAACTAGAAAACCATTACACTAAACTTTAATTCAAATTAAAAGCTAATAATATGTCGTTGCAATATAAAAAACCCCTTAAAACTTTGTGTAAAACAGTTGCTATATTAATATTTATTTATTTGGTGCTGGTTATTTTAGAATATGCCCGTCAAGGTTTTATAAATGATTTATCGATGCAGAAAGTAGATCTATAGCTAATGCGACTAGAATTATTCCTTAGAATAATGTAAGATAATGATTTTAACTACGGTAGAGATGAAAGCATACAGTCAGGATTTAAGAGATAGGGTAATCAGTCTTCACAAAACCTCTAAATATAGAATAAAAGCAATATCAGACTTATTAGGTATAGAGCGTCATACGATATCAAATTGGATTAGACGTTATAAAGAAAATGGAGACTACAGCTCAAGACAACATCTGCAAAGTGGACGTGATGCTAGGTTTACTAATAAGGAGAATATAATTGAATTTTTAGCAAATAATCCTGATAGCCGAGCTATA
>DYDT01000065.1 GCA_020404485.1 Rickettsia endosymbiont of Diachasma alloeum
AAGGAGCGGATTGATCTGTCATATATGAACCAAGTATTTTTGCCTCTATCATCATGAATTATCAAAAAAATTCAACCATTTAGTCCTTACATCTCTAAAAATTGTCATGTAGTAAGTAATTTTTTATGATACTGTATCAATTTTCAGCCGATGCATATTTAAAATCTGTATCATTTTTCGACCGCTGTTGACAGCCCAATTATTGTTAAATGATAAACATGATTTAATTCATAAAGCGGTAGGGTGGATGCTACGTGAAGCAGGAAAAAAGGACGAAAAGCAATTAATAGAGTTTTTAAATCGACATATATCACAAATGCCTAGAACCATGCTGCGTTATGCAATTGAAAGATTTTCTGAAGAAATACGTAAGCATTATAAATGAAAAACTTTGTCACCATTTTTCAAATAAAACAAGTATAACCTTAAAAAACTAGATTTATAGAAAATTTATGCTATTATTTTATAAAACTATTAAAAGGTGTTAATTATGATAAAAACTTTATTGGCTGGTTTTATAGCTTTTGCTAGTATAACAAGTTATGCTAGCCCTAATACTCAGCCAACCCAAAATATTAATCCTACAGATTCATCTACTACTTTATCTAAGTTAAATGCAGCAGGAGCTGTACAATTTGCACAACCTTGGGTAAGACCTACTACAAATGTCGATAATGCACTAAGCAATTCTGCTATGTATTTTACATTAGCAAATACTAGACCGGCTAGCTATAATATAGTTAATATATCTTCAGATCAAGTGGGTAGAATAGAGATGCACCAAACAGTTACCGACAGTAATGGTGTTAGCCAAATGGTGAAAGTAGATTATCCGTTTTTAATTTCTGGTAACCTTAAAGTTGGTTTTGTACCTGGAGGTATGCATATAATGCTTTATGATATAAGAAAAGATCTAAACGTAGGTGATACAGTTGATATAACTTTTTTCTTTGATGATAATAGTGTAAAAACTGTTACTGCTAAAGTGGCAAATGATAACCCTTATCCTCAACAGTAAAAGAAAATTTTAATATCCTGTTCTTGCGAGGAGAATTACAAAAGCTTTCTCGCAATGATGAGTCTTTTAACTATTCTTATGCATATAACTATTGCATAATTGTATTATTTCTTTTTTATATCTTGGTTTTTGTAAATGTCTACTTTTTAGGTTTAAATTTTTAAAATCTTGTTCAGTTAAAGGTAGATATTTACATAGCTTCATTAAATCTTCATCTGAAATAAAATGTTTTCGTGGGATATTTATAGTTTGGGCTTTTTCTTCACGATAAGCTGCAAACATTTGTATTTTAGTATTAAAATCTTTAATTTCAATTCTAAATTTTACTTTTTTCCAAGCATCCTCGGGCTTTATCTCATAGTTTTTAATGTTAAATAAAAACTGAAGCATGTACTGATATTGATTCATTAAATTATTATCCAAAATTATCTTATTTAGTTGTTTATATATTTTGTCCAAATATTCAACATCTAAAAATGCATAATTTAGCATATCTTTAGTAATAGGGCGTTTTAACCAGTTAGATTTTTGATGAGTTTTATCAATATTAATTTTAAAGAGCTTATAACAAAGATCATCATAGCTTAGTTGACTACCAAGACCACAAACATTTGCAGCAACTTGTACATCAAAAATATTGGAAGGCAGGGTTTTAAACAAATTATAAAAAATTTCGAAATCTTCACGAGGTGCGTGAAATATTTTAATAATATTACTATCTATAAGCAGCTTGTTAAAGACGTTTAAATCTAGGTTATTTATCGCATCAATTATTATGCTGCAATCTTCTGCTTTTACTTGTATTATACTGAGTTTGGAGTAATAGGTATAACGACGTTCAAATTCTGTATCTATACTCAACCATTTTTTGGTGGATAATTCCTTACAAAACTCTTTTAATATTTTTTGACTATTAATAATTTGCATAAATGAAGCTATTTACAAAGCTCCAATAATTTTTAGAAAAAGATTGGTATGAGATAAAGATAATACTACTTCAAGACCGATTAATATAATAATAATCCACTCAAGTTTAGTAGAATGTTTATAATTAAGATCATTTGAAAGAATATCAAGCAACTCATGAATCATATTAAGGCGATGATTCATTATATTTTGTCTTATTTCTATGTCCTGAAATTCTGCTGTCATAAGATATAAAGGCTCATAGCTAGGACGACGCCAAAAAAATTCAGGCGTATCGAATATATCACTATGTAAACTGATTGAATAGCGTTCACTAAATAATATTCCTATTTGTTGTAATATCTCTTTTTTAGACAGAGAGACACTACCGGTTCTAGCTAGCTCTTGTTGTATAGGAGTGGTTTGAGATATCAAATTACTCACAGACTGCTCAAGAACGCTAAGCTTAACAGATTGAGCAAGTGCATGAGAAATAGACAGCTTAACAAAAACCGATTTATCAGCTAAAATTATTTTGTTTTTTTCTTCGTCAATAAAAGTTTTTTCGTGTTCTTCACTATATTCAAAATAAATATAATCGGATACAGGTTCGGCAAGTTTGTTTATTGTTACTGAATCAATATCATTTAAAATTACTTTTTCCTGAATTTCGTCACCACCCCAAATAGTTACACAACCAAAAGGGAAGAAAAATATATCTATATAATCAGAATCTTTATTTATTTCTTTCCGGATGTATAAAACATCATCAAAATGCTGAGGTTCAAGCCCTATCTTTTTTAAATTAGTAACTAGATCACTCATCTTATATTCAGAAGAAATGCAGTAAGATGAACATCTCATAATTATTTAAGTTTAATTTACACAAATTTAAAGTATAGTGGTGTGAAGCATAGAAAGTCAATAATATTATATACTCGTTTAATTTGAAAAATTGGTTACGTCGTCTTACAAGTACGCAGGTAACTCACGTATTAAGTATACGCTCCGTTCCTCGTCTTGTAGACTTCTTACTCTTTTCCAAATTAATACTATCGTCTATCTACTTTTTTATTTGTCGGGAGTAAATTTAATGTACGAAATATTAAACAATAGGAAGATTATTAAAATAGTAGGTTTGGACTCAGTAAAATTCTTACAAAACCTTACAACTAATGATATCAATAAGAGTAATTACTGTTATACTTATTTACTTAACAATCAAGGTAGATATTTATTTGATTTCTTTGTATATATACATAACCTTAAAGAAATTTATATTGATATTGATGAGAAAAGTAAAACTGCCTTAATAGATCACTTAAATTTTTATAAGTTCCGCTCTAAAATAGAAATAATAGATTGTAAAGATGAGTATAAAATTGCTTATTCTCATCAAGAATTAAATATGGATTCATTAGTCACAGCTCGTGATCCTCGATACCATTTACTTGGGTTTCGCTCAATAATACTAAGCCGCTCATATGATTCCTACATAGGCGGGAATCTAAGTAAAAAATTATATTTAGATGATAAATATAACTTTGCCATAGTAGACGGAGTAGATGATTTGGCTTCAGGTGAGTCAATTCCGGTTATCTATGGTGCTGAAGAATTGAACGCTATTAGTTATGATAAAGGTTGTTATGTAGGTCAAGAAGTTATATCAAGAGCTAAATATCAAGGTGTTATAAGAAGAAAGATATACAAAATTATAACTGAGAAAGATCTATCATCTTTAGTTAAAAATGAGGAAATAATTACGACCAAGGACAAAATTGGTATAATATGTTCCAGCTATCAAAATAAAGCTATCGCCTTAATTAGAGAAGAGAAGTATTTGGCTAATAAGGAAGAAGATATTACTGTGGGTGGGATTAGATTAGGCTTATCTCTTGCTCCTTGGTATATGTAAGTAAAACTTCAAAAATTGGTTACGTCGTCTTATAAAATCTGCGGTACTCACGTACTAAGTGTTACGCTCCGTTCCGAAAGTTTTAGACTTCTTACTCTTTTTGAAGTTAAGTCGAAGTATACATATTATTTATTTAAGGTATAATAATAAAAAATCAAAATATATGAATCTAAATTCTCCAAAAATATCAATAGTTTTACCGGTTTATAATAGGGAAAAATTATTACCGAAAGCTATTGAAAGCTGCCTTAATCAAACATTTACAGATTTTGAGCTTATTATAATCGATGACTGCTCTAAAGATAAAAGCTTTGAAATAGCAAAGGAATATGCAAAGCAGGATCAGTGTATTAAAGTAATAAGAAATGAGCCTAATAAAAGATTGCCAGCTAGTCTTAATATTGCTTTCAAAGAGGCTAGGGGACAATATTTTACTTGGACTTCCGATGATAATTTTTTGCATGAAAATGCTTTAGAAAAAATGAATGATGTTTTAGATAATTCACCGGATATAGGTCTTGTTTATACCGATTATACTTTAATTGATGAGCAGGGGAAAATAGGGGCAAGGCTCTATCAAGAATCTCCGGAATTTTTGCCTATTCGTGATTGTGTTGGAGCATGCTTTTTATACAGAGCAGATATAGCAAAGAGAGTAGGCGGATATCACGAAAACATGCCTTTAGTTGATGATTATGAATATTGGCTTCGGTTTGGGCTTGTTACGAAATTTGCTCATATTCCTGAGTCACTGTATTTTTATATGGTGCATAATCAGAGCCTAACAACTGAACGTAAAGCAGAAGCCCAAAAAGCTAAAAAAGTTTTAAAAGAATTATTTAAGGATAAATATGTTATTCCTGATGAGATTAAGCCCATAGATGATTTATATAGCTGGTTTATTGAGGATAAAGATTTAAATTCTTATCTTAAATTATTAAAAATAATAATTTGTAATCCTATCATTACCCTTTCTTATATTCTAAAAAACCTTAAAAGAATTAGATAAATTTTTATTGATAAAAGCAGAAATGAAGATATTATTTAAGGATTCTTGTAGCTTTCGTCATTGCGAGGAGATGCAACGCATCGACGCGGCAATCTCATGAAACAATATAATACTCCTGAGATTGCTTCATCAATTACTTCGTAATTTCCTCGCAATGACGGTTTAGTAGCCCCGCAAACCAAACTAACATATAATATATGCAAAATCACGATTTCCTACATTCATTAAACGAGCAGCAACAAAAAGCAGTTCTTCATACCGAAGGACCGCTTCTTTTGCTTGCAGGGGCAGGGACAGGTAAGACGAAAGTGCTAACCTCAAGAATTGCGAATATTATTCATCAAAATTTAGCATCCCCACAGAATATTTTAGCTGTTACTTTCACGAATAAAGCAGCAAAAGAGATGCAGGAAAGAGTCCATAATTTGGTTAGCTCTTACGGTCTTAACATTGGTACTTTCCACTCAATGGCAGCAAGGATATTGCGTGATCAAATAGAGAATTTAAATCTCGGTTTGAATAGCAGATTCACTATTATTAATCAAGATGATCAACTAAGATTGATTAAGGATATAGTAAAGCTTAAAAATATTGATACTAAAAAATATGCTCCTAAATTAATACATATCGTAATCTCACGTTGGAAAGATCAAGGTTTATTGCCAAATAAGCTATCAAGTTCTGATACTAATTTACTACTGCAACGTGTAGCAAAACTTGTTTATGAGGAATATCAGCAAAATTTACTTATCTCCAACGTAGTAGATTTTGGGGATTTACTGCTTTATAACAATGAGCTTTTCATTAAAAACCCTGAGATCTTAAAATATTATCAAGAAAAATATCGTTATATTTTAATTGATGAATATCAAGATACTAATGTCGTACAATATTTGTGGGCAAGAATGCTTGCAAGCTTAAGTAAAAATATCTGCTGTGTTGGTGATGATGATCAATCTATTTATGGTTGGCGTGGTGCAGAAGTAGGCAATATATTACGTTTTGAAAAGGATTTTTTAAACGCCACAATTATTAAGTTAGAGCAGAATTATA
>DYDT01000066.1 GCA_020404485.1 Rickettsia endosymbiont of Diachasma alloeum
GTATAACTTCGTATAATGTATGCTATACGAAGTTATTACGCAAAAGACTCAAATAATGAAATCTTATATCTTGAATACTCTTCTGACAGTAATAATTTATCAGATATTCAGATATAAAATTTATAGTGTACTGTAAGATCAAATCTTGACTTCTACAAATAAAGCAAGTATATCACCATCTTAGTAAAGCACTACCCCAAGTAAGACCGGCACCTATAGCTGAGAATAAAATAATATCACCTTTTTTGATTTTACCTGAGGCTTTGAGAGAACTTAGAGCAAGTGGAATAGAAGCAGCTGAACAATTAGCGTGTTTTTCTACAGTTTTCACTACTTTATGATCTTCGACATTTAATAGTTCGGCAAGCTTATTAATTATACGTATATTTGCCTGATGTGGGATAAAATAGTTAATATCGTTTACAGTGAAATTATTATTGCGTAATAATTCTTCTATAGATTGGTGCATTTTCTCTACTGCAAGACGGAATAATTTCTGTCCTTGCATAATTATTTTACCGCTGCTACCATTCATACTTACACCGCCGTTGGTATATAGTATTTCGTAATCTGCACCGCTTGAGAAAATATTACTGTCTATTACACCGGAGTTATCATCGCTACGTTGTAGGATTACACTGCCTGCTCCGTCGCCAAATAAAACACAAGTAGCTCTATCTTCCCAATCCAGTAAAGAGGTCATTTTTTCAGCACCTATCAGTAAAATAGTTTTATATTTACCTTTACCGGAGGAAATAAGAGAATTTGCTACCTGCAAGCCATAAACAAAACCGGCACATACGGCTTGTAAATCAAATGACGGAACATTAGTTAAACCGAGATAACCTTGTAGTTTAGTTGCAACTGATGGGAAGCTATTGTCAGGAGTAGTAGTGCATGTAATAATTAAATCAATCTCATTTACTGAAATGCCAGCATCCGCTATAGCTTTTTCAGCGGCTTTTAAAGCAATATGAGAAGTATATTCATTATCACCTGCTATATGACGTTGTGAGATACCGGTTCTTGTTCTAATCCATTCATCGTTAGTATCAACAAATTTTGCAAGCTCATCATTGCTAACAACTTTTGGAGGGAGATATCTGCCGCAGCCAATAATTTTACAGGTCATAAAAATTTAAACTTAAGCTACTTCTTCTTCAGCTTCGATTTTTTTCGTTACTACTTGACGATTATTATAAGTACCATCAACTAAAGAAACGTGATGTGGAAGTTTATATTCACCAGTTTGAGAGTCAACTATTACATTAACTTTACCAAGTGCTAAATGTGAACGTCTCATATTACGTCTTGATTTTGATGTTTTCTTCTTTGGAACTGCCATTATTTACCTCTTTTATTAAAAAGTATTTGTCAAATTAGTGAAGCAGTATATTATAATCTTATAATAAAATCTAGATAAAATTAAATTTATGAAATTTTTCTTAATATTCGTATCCAGTATATTCGTCATTTTTTCCTTAAGCGGTTGCCAAACTATTGAAAATAGAGGGCAGTCTATAGATGACTCAGCACTTACAAAATTAGAAGCAAAAAAACTAAGTAAAACAGAAGTAGTAGAACTAATCGGCACTCCTACCATGATTCCAGAATATTCTCAAAATACATGGTACTATGTTGAGCGAGTTATGTCACAAAGAGCTTGGCTTAATCCTAAAATCGTAAAACAGAGAATAGTGAAAATTACCTTTGATAACCATAATTTAATGCAAGAGGTTGTTGTAATTGATGATTCACATAGACATGATATCGAAACAGTCAGTGAATATACGAAAACATACGGCACTGAACTTAATGGCTTACAAAAATTCGTTAAAAACCTAGGTAGATTTAATAAAACTACTGGCGGAAATAAGAATAAAAATAAAAGCAAGAAAAAGAAATAAGTTGTTGTACTGTCATCCTGCGTAGGCTTTGCCCGTGCGGATCAGTTTTTCCTTCTGAGCTAAGGAAATTACGAAGTAATTGACGAAACAAGGAAGTATAAAAAATGCTAACTTATATGTAGAAGTCAAGATTTGATCTTACAGTACACTATAAATTTTATATCTGAATATCTGATAAATTATTACTGTCAGAAGAGTATTCAAGATATAAGATTTCATTATTTTTTTCAA
>DYDT01000067.1 GCA_020404485.1 Rickettsia endosymbiont of Diachasma alloeum
ATTGGTTACTATTTTGTATAATATTTCTACCCAATCAGCACGTTGGATAAGGCTTTTGCACTCAATATTTTGCCATCCGGAGATAACAAAATGAAAAATTGTCATGTAGTGAGGATAAAAATTTAGATAATTTGATAAATTCGCCGCAAGTAGTAAAGGTGGAAGGGAAGAGTTGGTAAAAGCAAGCTCGGAAGCAGCTTCACTAACTGATATTAAATCACCTACACCAAGGTCGTATAATTTTTGAGTCAACTTATAGATTTCGGTTTGAGTCTTTATTAGTCGTTTGGTTAGATATATTTGTTTATCTAATGCTAGAATATTAAAATAACTGATAGCAACGTTGCTTATAACTGTTAGCCGTACTGCTTCCTTGCTATATTCGCTTGCTAGTAAAGTTCTACGTGCTGACTCGCTAGCATTAGCAGCTAGTCCCCATAAATCTATTTCGTAATTAAGTACACTACCAAGCCCAAAATTATTAGAAATTTTTGGTTGATTTGGTTGTTTTAATTGTTTACTAGTCTTTGTGCGGTTTACGCTACCTTGTAGATTAATCTGCGGAAATCTATATGAATGAACAAGGTTATATTGAGCTGTTGCTATCGCTACATTACTCATTGCAAGCTCAATATCAGAGTTATTAGCTAAAGATTCCTCAATTAAGTTATTAAGTACCGGATCGTTAAATTGTAACCACCATCTAGAAATCTGGTTATTTTGAGATGCTAATGAATAATTATTCCAACTATTAGGTAATGGCAGGTTAGGCAGGGAATCGTGTGTTGCTTTACAGCTGCATAGTAGTAGAAGTGATAGAACTATAACATTCTTGTAGAACGACGTGGCTAATTTTTGAAGTTCATCGAGTATATTCATTAAAATTAAGATAAATTAATATTACTTAATTTTAATTATGATTCTTTAAACTATTATGTCAATATACTGCAATCTTTTTTCAACTAACTATTTTTAAACCATGTAATAATGTTACTAACTTGTCTGAAATAACTTTAATATTATAGGTTTGAGTTAGTTTTAGATAAGCTTTTTGAGAAAGTTCTTTTGCTTTTTGTGGATTGTCTATTAGGTATGCAATTTTTTCGGCTAAATCTTTTGATAATCCGGCTTTACAAATTAGTCCGTCTTGCATATGTTTTAGGATTTCACTAGGACCTTCAGTATTTGTACTAACTATAGGTAAGCTGTTTTCCATTGCTTCAAGTAATATGATCCCAAACGGTTCATGTAACGATGGAAGACAAAAAATATCGATTTGCTCAAAGAATTTATCTTTGTCACTAATCCATCCTGTAAATAATATTTTATCTTGTAAGTTAAGTTTATCTACTAAAGCAGTTAGATTATCTTGTTCTTCTCCATTACCACCTATAATTGCTTGAATTTCATAGTTTTTATCCTGTAAAATTTTTACTGCATTAATAAAAACATCAACACCTTTTTTAGCTACAAATCTTGCTAATACACCAATTACAATCGGTTTTTTATATGCTTTATTTGGAATAAATGTTTTGGTGATATTTATCATATTTGGCAGGATAAATATTTTGGATTTGGAAAAATTATTTTTTAATAAATGCTCTTTCATATGATGCGTTAAAGCAATAACAAAATCGCATCTACGCAAGGCTTTTATACTATAGTTATGAGCAATGCCAATTAGCTTAGTTTTAGGCGTTTTAGCAAGTTTACTAAAATTTATTGCTCTATTGCCATGAGCTACAATAATATCAGGCTTAGTTTTATAGATTATATATTTCAGAACAAGAACTGAAATTAAGTCAAAAGATAACAAGTTAGGGATCTTAAAATTGCTAGATATAAACGAATTTATTTTTGCCTTGTAGGAGGTAACATTTATTACCTCAATATTTTGCATTTCAAGAGCTGTGTTATAGTCTAAAAAAGCTTGTTGTATACCACCAAGATCACGGCTTAGCATAATATTTAGTATCTTCATTTTTACTTTAATTTCTCAATTTCTTCTTTGCTAAGTTTAGTATATTTTATAATTCTTTCTAAAGGTTCGCCATTGGATAACATTTCTTTTGCCAAAGTAATTTTTTCTTCTTTCATCCTAACTTCACCTCGTGCCTCACCTCTAGCTTCAGCATCCATAAGTTTTTGTTCTTCTACAGCTAAATTATCCATCTCAGTTTTTACCATTTTTTCATAAGTATTGAGATCTTCTTCCGACCAACTAGCTTGATCTAACGCATAAAAAGCTTTCTTAATAATAGGATCATGACCTATTAAATGCTCCATCTCTTCTAAACTACTCTCATGTGCATGTTTAAAGAAATATGCCCATTTTTCTTGAAGATTCTCTAATTGATCCAGCTCTTTATTAAACTTTTCTAGTTCTATGAAAATAAAGTAAAAATCTTGTAAATCATTCTCATAAGTTTTTGTATCAAGCAGCCTATGGTTTGATTTCCAGTCTTTTTTATTTGGAAATAAAATCAGCAATAGCTAAAAATATTACACCTCTTAGCTTAGCATATACTGCCATTTTTTTATGATTTTCATCTTCTTTAAGTATTTGTTTTGAATAAGCTTTAGCTGCATAAAGTTGGGCTCTTTTTTCAAAACCTGGGTGCTTACTTACCTGCATTTCTACAATAAATTGTGTGCCGTTCTTATCTTTACATAATACATCAACAATAGATTGTCGGTAGACTGCAATATCAGGGTCTTGATTGGGGTTTTTAGAAAAGTAACTTCTTTGATTTGTTCTTCTCCTGTGTAACCTAAAATATCATTAAGAAAATGGATGAGTATATCCTTATTCTTTTCAGTGCCGAAAATTTTTAAAAAGGCATAGTTATTTTTAGGATCTAAAAAACGTGAAAGTAGCATAGAAAATCTATTTATATATATAATAACTTTCATTATAGCAAATTCTAAGAAATTTGCTATAATACAATCTTAAATATTATGATTATATTATGAGCAGTAAGATTAACTTCGTAAAAATGCATGGTCTTGGTAATGATTTCGTTATTGTTAATAAGCAAGATTTAGCAGGTTTAAATGATTTATCAAAGTTAACAAAAAATATAGCTAATCGTCATTTAGGTATTGGATGCGATCAATTTATTATTTACGAAGAACAAAATAATTCTTACGAAATGATTATCTATAATATTGATGGTTCTAGTGCTAAATTATGCGGTAATGCTACGAGGTGTTTGGCAAAATTGATCTATCTTAATACAGGTAAAAAAGATATTACTGTAGTAGTAGGTAATAAGAAATTATTATGTCATGTTATAGATGAAAATAATATTAGTGTTAATGTAGGTGGTGTTAGTTTTAATGAATCTTGGATGCCAAATCGTGATAAGATTTGGGAGTTTGCCGAGCGTTATATGATTGATTTGAAAGAAACAGTTTGTGTTGATGTCGGTAATCCGCATTTGGTTATTTTTAGTAAGTTAGAGCTGCAAGATCAAAAAATTGTCGGTGAAAAGTTACAAGATAAAGAACTATTTGCTGATGGCGTTAACGTTAATTTTGCTGAAGTTAGAGACAATAAGATTTATTTATCAGTTTGGGAACGTGGAGCAGGGCTAACTCTTGCTTGTGGTAGTGGAGCTTGCGGTAGCTTTGCTGCTGGTTTAAAGCTAGGATTTATTCACTCACCATGTGAAGTAGTGTTTAAACATGGTAGCCTTATTATGAAAGAGGAAAATGATACTATAATAATGCAAGGACCTGCTAGTTTAGTAGCACGTGGGGAATATTATTGTGAGTAATCTGAAGCAAGACATCATAACGTTCGGTTGTCGCCTTAATATATATGAAAGTGAGATAATAAGAAAAAATCTTGCAGCTTCAGGGCTTGATAATGTCACAGTATTTAATACTTGTGCAGTAACTAAATCTGCTGAGAAGCAAGCACGAGGGGCCATTCGTGCCGCTAAAAAAAATAACCCCGATTTAAAAATTATCGTCACTGGTTGTAGTGCTCAAACTAATCCTAAAATGTATGGCGATATGCCGGAAGTTGACAAGGTTATAGGTAATGAGGAAAAGCTGCTGCCAAGTCACTACCAAATTAATGATGAAAAAATAGTCGTTAACGATATAATGTCGGTGAAAGAGACAGCAAACCATCTAATTAGTAGTTTTGATGGTAAATCTCGGGCTTTTATTCAAGTGCAAAATGGTTGCGATCATAATTGTACTTTTTGCATTATTCCATATGGTAGGGGGAGAAGCAGATCAACAGCAATCGGAGCTATAGCCGAGCAAGTGAAGCATCTAGTGTTAAAGGGCTTTAAAGAAGTTGTTTTTACCGGTGTTGACGTTACGGCTTATGGTAGCGATTTGCCTAGAAGTCCAACTTTTGCTCAGATGATAAAAAGGGTTTTAAATTTAGTTCCAGATTTAAAAAGGCTTCGTCTATCTTCAATAGATGTTGCTGAAATAGATGATGAGCTTTTTGAGCTTATAGCTTATAATCAAAGGATAATGCCGCATTTCCATATTAGTTTACAAGCAGGTGACGATATGATATTAAAGCGGATGAAAAGACGGCATAATAGAGCGGAAGTAATTGAGTTTTGCAATAAGCTGCGAGCAGTCAGACCTGAAGTATCATTTGGGGCTGACATTATAGCGGGCTTTCCGACGGAAACACCTGAAATGTTTGAGAATACTAGGAAATTAATAGAAGAGGCATCATTGCAATATTTGCATGTTTTTCCGTATTCGGAGCGAGCAGGAACGCCCGCAGCACGTATGCCGCAAATACCTAAAGCTATTAGAAAAGAAAGAGCCGAAATTTTAAGACAGGAAGGGCAGAAGCAATTAGCTGAGTTTTTCAAGAAGCATATAGGGCAGAAAGTAGAGCTACTAGTAGAAAATAATAATATCGCCCACACTGAGAATTTTATACCGGTGAAGCTAGACGAATCACTAGAAATAGGACAGGTGTTTAAAGCGAAGTTGGTAGGGATGGAAGATGGGCATATGAGGTGTATCCTGATTTAGTGCTAGCCGTCATTGCGAGGAGATGCAACGCATCGACGCGGCAATCTCGTAAAGACTCCTGAGATTGCCACGTTGCTACGCTCCTCGCAATGACGTTTTTATAACAAAGCAAAAAACAAAAAGAATCATGAATAATATAGAAACAATATTAAGGCTAGCGAAAGAGAAGATTTTGTTCGTTCAAAATCTAAAAGTTTTACAAGAATATAAAGTAGAGTTTTTAGGCAAGAACGGCATAGTCACTAACGAGCTTAAAAAATTAGGTTCTTTAAGTGAGCAAGATCGTAAAGAATTTGGCTTAAAAATCAATAAGTTAAAAGAAGAATTACAGAATATAATAAAAACCAAAGAAGAGGTTCTAGAGGAGCAGGAATTAAATTTAAAGCTTGCTGCCGATAAAATTGATTTAAGCTTACCTGCTCGTAAATATAAGCAAGGCTCAATCCATCCAATAACGCAATGCATGGAAGAATTAATCCAAGTATTTGCTAAATTTGGTTTTTCGATAGAAGATGGTCCAAGCATTGAAAATGATTTTCATAATTTTACTGCTCTTAATTTCGAAAATGATCATCCCGCAAGGCAAATGCATGATACTTTTTATTTAAAAGGTCAGGAAAACAATAAGCCTATGTTACTTCGTACTCATACCTCTACAGTGCAGATTAGAGCAATGAAAAATGACAAACCACCTTTTAGATTTATAGCTCCTGGTAGAACTTATAGATCAGACTCGGATATGACTCATACACCAATGTTTCATCAAATAGAGGGGCTTGTTATTGATAAAGATATCAATATGGGGCATTTAAAATATGTTATCACAGAATTTATAAGATGCTTTTTTGAAAATTCGAATATTGAGCTGCGTTTTAGACCTAGCTTTTTCCCTTTTACTGAACCTTCAGCCGAAGTTGATATTAGAATGAGTAAAAATGATAGATGGCTTGAGGTTTTAGGTTGCGGTATGGTTCACCCAAACGTGCTTAAAAATGTTGGCATTGATAGTAGCCAGTACCAAGGCTTTGCTTTCGGACTTGGAGTAGAGCGTTTTGCAATGCTGAAATATAATATTAAAGATTTAAGACAATTTTTTGAAGGAGATATGCGTTGGCTCAAACATTATAGTTTTCCTGCTTTTGATATACCAAATTTAGCAGGAGGGCTTACGAAATGAAATTTACACTATCATGGTTAAAAAAGTTTTTAGATACATCAGCCTCGGTTGCTGAAATTGCTGAAAACTTAACCGCTATAGGACTTGAAGTAGAAGAAGTAATAGACAAAGCAGCAGATTTACAAAAATTTGAAGTAGCATATATTGCAAACACTAAACCCCATCCGTCAGCTGATAAGTTACAACTTTGTGATGTTGAAACTAAAAGTGGTATGCTGCAAATAGTTTGCGGTGCAAGCAATGCAAGAGCCGGCATAAAAGTAGTGCTTGCTAATATCGGTGTAGAAATTCCCAACGGCAAGTTTAAGATTAAGGAATCTAACATTAGAGGGGAAAAAAGTTGTGGCATGCTCTGCTCTGAAGAAGAGTTATTTTTAGCTTCCGAATCGGCAGGGATCATAGAATTACCTGAAGATGCCGTAATCGGTGAACCTTTTACCAAATATTACGGCTTGGATGATCCAGTATTTGTAATTAACGTTACCCCTAATCGTGGGGATGCTTTAGGGGTTTACAGCATTGCAAGAGATTTAGCGGCAAAAGGAATCGGAACACTTAAAGAGCTTGAAATTCCTACGGTGAAAAGCACATTTAGCTCTAAAATAAAGCTTAATATAAAAGATAAAAAATCTTGTCCGTTATTTACGTTCAGAGAAATAAGAAATCTAAAGAATAAACCAAGTCCTGACTGGCTTCAGAGATTGCTTAAAAATATTGGTGTAAAGTCTATATCAAGCCTAGTTGATGTGACAAATTATATTTCCTATAGTTTTGGTCAGCCTATGCATGCTTACGATGCGGGTAAGATAGGGGGGGAGATTGTTGTAGATCGTCATGAGGAAGCAGATGTCATCCCGCGGCTTGACCGCGGGATCCAAGAAAACTCCAAAGATACCGTGGTCAAGCCACGGTATGACAACAGGGAATTCCACGCTCTAAATGACAAAAAATATCTACTTAGTGAAACTGATTTGGTCGTAAAAGATGAAAATGGAGTGCAAGCTTTAGCTGGTATTATTGGCGGGATTAGTAGTAGCTGTGATAGCAACACAACAAATATATTGCTAGAAGCTGCTTGTTTTAATGCTAAAATGGTTGCAGCAAGCGGTAGGCGACTACAAATCGATACTGATTCCAGATATCGCTTTGAGCGTAATATTGATAGAAACTTTACAGAAAAAGCTTTAAATATAGCAATTGACCTTATTTTATCGATATGTGATGGTGGTGAAGTATCTGAACCGGTAATAGATGGTGAAAAAGAACCACTAAAAAATTCTTTGGATTTTCCAGTAAATTATCTAGAAAAAATTACTGGGATTACGTTAAATATCAAAGAGATAGAAGTAATATTAAATAAACTTGGCTTTGTTACTGATATTAAAGAAGATGTTATAAAAATAATACCTCCATCATGGCGTCATGATATAAATATTCTAGAGGATATTGTAGAAGAAATAACTCGTATTTATGGCTATGATAAGATAGAGAGCATAAAACTACCGGAATTAGAGCAGGACAATAATCACTTAAGAGATCATAAAAGGATATCTAGTTTTAAAAGGATACTTGCGAGTAAAGGTTATGATGAGGTAGTTACCAACTCGTTTATGAATAGCAAGGATGCTAAATTATTGACTGAGCTAAAAGATGAGCTATTTTTGCTGAATCCTATAAGCATTGATGATGATTATATGCGTCCTACTATTGTGCCGAATTTACTTGATATAGTTCGAAAAAACCTTGCACGTTCTATAAAAGATATGGCTTTTTTTGAAGTCGGTCCAAGTTTTCTAAATTTAAATATAGAAGCAACTTATTTAACAGCAATTTTAACCGGTTCATATAATAATAAAAATCCTCATTCGATGGGGCGTAGCTATGATATTTTTGATCTTAAAAGTGATTTAGAAACTATCTTTGATTATGCCGGTTTATCTATAGAGAAGTGTATTGTGTCAAATCAGGCTACACCTTCATATTATCATCCGACTAGATCGGTAAATTTAGCATTGGGGAAAAATGTATTAGGTCACTTTGGGCAGGTACATCCTAAAATATTAAAGCATTATGATATTAAAGAGGAAGTATTTGCGTTTGAGCTAAATATAACAAATTTACCTGCACCTAAAGCTAAATTTGGCAAGAGAGACGAATTTATAATATCTGATTACCAAGCTAATTTTAGAGATTACGCATTTATTATAACTCATGATCAACCAGTTGGTGAAATAATATCATACATAAATAATTTTAACAAGAAGCTTGTCAAATCAGTTATATTATTTGATATTTATAGCGGTGATAAATTACCTTCAGGTAAAAAGTCTATTGCAATTAGGGTAGGGCTTCAAGCTGATGATCGCACTTTAAATGAAGGTGATTTAAATTCATTCAGCAAAAATTTAATTGCCAGTATTGAGCAGAAATTTCAAGGAACATTAAGAGAATAACAATATGTTAAAGGTAATAGTTGAGACAAAAACATTAGTTCAAGCACTCGGTTTTGCAAGTTCTGTTGTTGAAAAACGTAATGTAATATCCGAGCTTGCAAATATTAAATTATCAGCAAAGGATGGGCTGTTAGAGCTTAGCTCTACCAATATGGACTTATATTTAAGCCAAAAAATAGGAGTGCAAGTAGTAAGTGAGGGTGAGCTTACTGTCTCCACTAAAACTTTAAATGATATAGTGAGAAAGCTTCCTGATTCAGAGCTTACCTTAACTGATTTAGGTACTACCGGGCTTGAAATAACAGGAAAAAATTGTCGCTTTAATTTATTTACTCTGCCGGTAGAGTCTTTTCCTGTGATGGATAACATTAATTCAGAAGCTAGCTTTAAAATTTCTTGTGCCGAGTTTGCTAAAATCATTGAATCAACAAAATTTTCAGTTTCTTTAGATGAGACTCGTTATAATCTAAACGGTATTTATTTGCATGTAAAAGACGGCGAGTTTTATTCTGCAAGTACTGATGGGCATAGACTTTCTATTTCATCTGTAGCGTTAGCTGAAAAAATAGAGGATTTCGGTGTTATATTACCACAAAAGAGTGCTGAAGAGATTTTAAAGATAGTAAAAGATTCTAAAAATGCAAATGCAGATATAGAAATACTTTTAAGTAGTAACAAGATTAAGTTCATATGCAATGAAAATGTTATTATGCTATCAAAACTAATTGATGGTACTTTCCCTGATTATAGTAGCTTTATCCCAGAAAATAATAGCTCAAAACTAGTAATTAACCGCAAAATATTTGCCGATACTATCGAGCGAATAGCAATAATAACAGTTGAAAAGTTTAGAGCCGTAAAATTATCACTATCCGGTGAGGCTTTAGAAATCAGTGCAATAGGGGAAGCACGAGGAAATGCAAAAGAAGTTATTAATTCTTCAAAAGAGACAGAAAATTTTTACGAGTATAACGGTGAAGCTACTCTAGATATAGGCTTCAACCCGCAATATTTAGAAGACGTTCTAAAAGCTATAAAATCAGATTTAGTAGAGCTATATTTCTCAGGTGTTTCAGCACCAGTACTTATTAAATTCCCTGAAAGCCCTAAGGATATATTTGTAGTCATGCCTGTTAAGGTATAGTATACTCGTTTTATTTGAAAAATTGGCGACAAAGTCTTTTGCTGATAATCCTTACATACTAGTATGTACACTGTGGTTATCAGCTTCAAGACCGGTTCCTCTTTTCCAAATAAAACTTCATCTACCCATCTAGTTGTTTTTCTGGATCTAGTTCCCAAGCCACAGGATAAATATTTTATAACCTTACGTCGGAATGGTCAGTACGATCTTTCTTTTATTATCTAATTTGGCTAGATCTTTTTAGCTGGGTTTTTGTTAAAGATTGTGATGTGGCTATAGTTTTCCGGACAGTTAATAATAGACGATATTAACAGAAAGGATAAAAATGACAGATATAAAACCAAAGGTATATCCAGCTGAATTTAAAGAATCAGCGATTAA
>DYDT01000068.1 GCA_020404485.1 Rickettsia endosymbiont of Diachasma alloeum
ATCGCTGATTCTTTAAATTCAGCTGGATATACCTTTGGTTTTATATCTGTCATTTTTATCCTTTCTGTTAATATCGTCTATTATTAACTGTCCGGAAAACTATAGCCACATCATTATTTGATTTTCAACAACCTAACGCTATGCCTACCGCCTTCGAATTTAGTGACTAAAAATTTATCTATAATATTAAATACCTCTCCTTGATCTAAGGTTTTTGCACCTAATACCAAAATATTGGCATCGTTATGAGCTTTAGCACTCTCAGCACTTGACACATTACCACATAAAGCTGCTCTTATTTCTGAACTACGATTAGCAGCAATCGACATACCAATACCTGTATCACCGATTAAAATACCAATGCGAGCGAGCTTTTCAATAATATTATTCACTACTTTTTTAGCATAATCGGGATAGTCAACGGATTGTGTATTATGAGTTCCGCAATCATAAACACTCAAAGATTTTTTTTGTAGATAATCGATAATTTTGGATTTAAGTTCATAACCAGAGTGATCGCTTGCTATAACAATGTCGTAAGTTTTCATAATTAATTTTTTTAATGGAAAATGAATGATAAGAATTATATAATAAGTATAATTTATTGACTAACACAATATAATAATCTTATTAAATATATGAAATACCCTGTTGCACTAAGTAGTCTAATATTCTTTTGTTTAGCTGCTTGTGTTGATCAACCTCCTGCCCCAATCGAGTATAAAGAAAGAGGAATTACCGTTAGTAATTCTGGTAATGTTATTGATAATGATGAGGGGATAATAACTAGTAGTACTATAGAAGAAGCTCCTAAATCAGAAGCAAGCGGCTCTTTAGAAGAGCCTGCAATAGAAACTACCGAAGATGATAATGATGTCGTTGAGATCCCGACCACAAAACATAATGAGGAAATAACACAGTTAATTTTTGAGAAACCTCTGAACGGCGAAATTGTCACCGAATTTAAAGCTGGTAAGAATAAAGGCATAGATATTGCTGTTTTAGAAAAAAGTAGCGTTAATTCTATAGGCTCAGGCACTGTTATATTCTCAGGAAATAATGCACAATTTGGTAATTTAGTAATCGTTAAATTAGACAAAGAAGATCTAGAAGTAGCTTATGCAGGCTTAAAAGATTTATCAGTTAAAAAAGGTGATAAGGTCACTAAAACTAGTATAATCGGGCATGTAGAAGATAAGCTGTATCTTGCTATGCGTAAAGGTAAAGTAGCAGTCGATCCTACTAAGTACATTGAATTTTAATATGGAACTTATTACCTTAACTAAATATGGTGAACCACAGAATGTAGCAATTAGGAGAAGCGTACAAGCCAAAAATATAAGTATTCGAATTACGCATAAAGGAGCTGAGCTTGTATTACCCCTTAAGGTAAAAGCTGAAAAGGGTTATAATTTTTTGCTAAGTAAAGAACATTGGGTTAGACAAAAATTACGCCGTAATGTAACTAAATCTGTCAATGAAGAAAATAAGATTTCTATTTTAGGAAAAGATTATCAAATAATTCATACTGATTCACCTGAAAATCAGGTAAAATTACAAAATAATGCATTAGAAGTATATTGCAGCAAGATACTGAAGAAAATCAGCATTGAAGTATTTTTGAAAAAGAAATTATTATCAGAGATAAAAGCTATAGTAGAAACCATTTCCAAAAAGCATAATTTAATTTATTCTAATATTAGAATAATGGAAAATGTAACTACAAAATGGGGCAGCTGTTGCAGTCGAGGCAACCTTTCTTTCAACTGGCGAATAGTCTTTGCTCCTTACGACGTTCTAAAATATTTAGTAGCTCACGAGATGGCACATTTAAAAGAAATGAACCATAGCAAAAATTTTTGGCAGCTCGTTGAGGATATTTATCCCGAGTACCAACCGGCTAAATTATGGCTCAAAAGAAACGGCAGAAATTTATATAGTTATTTGTCATAACTTGTCATCCCGTGATGGCATTGTTGCATGGATCATTTTTCTCTGTCATCCCGTGATTTATTTACAGAATCCAGTTAAAAATACTAATAATATTAGTATTTTTTATTATTTTTTGGATATCGTGGACAAGCAACTAGATGACACCGAGGGTGCTTTCCGATCCACGCAGGCAATGCCGCCACAGAGTGACAACTATACACTTATAAAACAAAAAACACAGAGGAATAAATGAATAACGCAACAAAAAGAGTAGTAGTTCCGGCACTTGAAGAGATTTTATATGAGCCTATAAAGGTATTAGATCACGGTTTTATTAGAGTGATCGATTATATGGGTGATGATAGTGCCATAGTGCAAGCTGCCAGAGTGTCATATGGCAAAGGTACAAAACAGCTAAACCAAGATAAAGGGCTGATTAATTATTTGCTACGTCACTATCATACTACGCCTTTTGAGATGTGTGATATTAAGTTTCATATTAAATTACCGATCTTTATTGCAAGACAATGGATTAGGCATAGAACAGCAAGTGTTAATGAATATTCAGCTAGATATTCAATTCTAGGCAATGAGTTTTATTTACCTGAGCTGCAAAATATCGCCCCACAATCTAGTACTAACAAACAATGTCGAGAGAGCGATAGCCTACCAAAAGAAGTAGCTGAAAAAGTTCTTAACATATTAGAAGAAGATGCCCGAAATTGCTATAAGCACTATACGGCGCTAATGAATACCGATGAAGAAGGTAATGTTATAAATGATAATAATACCGGTATAGCTAGGGAACTTGCTCGTATGAATTTAACTTTAAATTATTATACGGAATGGTATTGGAAAATCAATTTACATAATTTGCTTCACTTCTTAAGGCTACGTGCTGATCCGCACGCTCAATATGAAATTAGAGTTTATGCTGAAAAGATGCTTGATATAGTCAAAGCTTGGGTACCATTTACTTATGAGGCTTTTGAAGAATATCGTATGCAGGGAGCAAATATTTCTCGCAAAGGTTTGGAAGTAATTAAGAAGATGATAAACGGCGAAAAAGTTATTCATGAAACTAGCGGAATGACTAAAAGGGAATGGGAAGAGCTAATGAAAGTTCTTAAATAGTAAATATTTATTAACTATTTCTTGATAAATAATTAATTTTTCTTTATAATACCTCTTTTATTAAGTAGGAGAGGTTTATGATGAGAAAAAAATTAATTTTAACTTTAAGCATTTGTTCTATTATTTCTTTTAATAGCTATGCTTTTTTAATGAGTCGTCTTGCGGATAAGGTTCAAAGTACAAAAACACAACAAACAAATAAAATCTCTCCTATTAACATGCAAAATCTTCACAAGCTAGCAATATCATTAAAAGACGAGAATTTTTCCAATAAAATATTAGCATATTCTGACTATTTCATAGGTAAACCTTATGATACAGAAATAGGCACAAATTTAATTATTTGGGATAAGAATAGAGATAAGAATGAGCTAATTAACATAGAAACTTTTGACTGCTTTAGCTATATAGAAATGGTTATAGCATTAGCAGAAATAAAAGAACCAAATGCGGATTCTGAAAAATTTAAAGAACAGCTTGCAGAAGCTTTAGCAAAAATTATGTTTCTTTCTGACGACATATCATATGTTAATAGAAATCATTTCATGGATGAATGGTTAAAGAATAATAGTAAATATTTTACAATGGAAAATATATTTACAAAGCTTCCATATGCTAAAGTTAAAACTGCGATGATTAATAAAGCAGGGTTACTTGAAACACAACTTAATAATTACATTAAAGATAATGTATCTAAAGACGAATGTTTTTCATTTGGTGAAAAATATAATCAGATAAAATCTATTAAACCTTTTAAATCTGATATTAGTTATATAAGCTTTTCAGATTTCTTAGATCATAAGCAGGAACTAACAAAGCAACTAGTAAATAAAACACAGCTAAATTCAGAAAGCTTTAGACAAGATGAATTTAAAGACGAGCCTGCGGAACGTATAAAAATACGTGAGCAAAGGCGAATGTCAAAAAATTCACTTGAATCAAGTTTTCTGAATGACGCTGTATATCTTATGGTTATGACAATGGATAACCCCAAGTTATTAGAGTTAACAAAATCAGAACATAATATAGCTCACGTTGGATTTGTATTTACCAAAAATGACAAGCTTTATTTCAGACATGCAACTCCAGTAGGTCCTAAAGACATTGTTGAAGTTCCGTTAGAAGAATATGCAACCGGTAAAAAAGAAAGCAAAATCTTTACAGGCTTCACTTTATTTAGTTTAGAGCAAAAAGATAACCCTTGTCAACAGCGGTCGAAAAATGATACAGATTTTAAATATGCATCGGCTGAAAATTGATACAGTATCATAAAAAATTATCGAGTCTTTTGCAATGATTGTGTAAATTTTTGTTGAGCCTATATTAGAAGTAATTAAAAATATAGGTAACAGAAATGCAAATAGAGAAGAATAAAAAAATAAATGAAGCAATAGAT
>DYDT01000069.1 GCA_020404485.1 Rickettsia endosymbiont of Diachasma alloeum
AGGAGCGGATTGATCTGTCATATATGAACCAAGTATTTTTGCCTCTATCATCATGAATTATCAAAAAAATTCAACCATTTAGTCCTTACATCTCTAAAAATTGTCATGTAGTAAGAATATGTTGAGAAACACGGCAATGATTATCTAAAAATCTGATAATGAAAAATATATATTTAACTTACTTGAACATTCTTATATAGTCATAAGCCAGTATATAAAATAATTTTACTTGGTATGGATTTTAAAGAGTTTAAGGATAAATATGGGTATGATGCTGCTACTAAAATGATGCAGCAATATTTAGATATTAAATTTGCTCACCTAGATTGCTTATTGCTTTTTAGAATGGGTGACTTTTATGAAATGTTTTATGAGGATGCCGTGCTTGCTAGCGGCGTACTTGGTATTGCCCTAACTAAGAGGGGTAAGAACGGCGATGAAGAAGTGCCGATGTGCGGCGTGCCTTACCATGCTCTTGAGAATTATCTAACTAAATTAATTGAAGAAAATTATAAGGTCGCTATTTGCGATCAGCTCGAAACTCCGGAAGAGGCAAAAAATAGAGGCGGTTATAAGGCGGTAGTTAATAGAAATGTTACCCGTATTATAACACCTGGCACAGTGATTGAAGAAAATTTGATTACTACGGTTGAACCGAATTATCTAGCAAGTCTTGTTGTGCCAAAAAACAAAGATACGGCAGCACTTTGCTATGCTGATCTTTCTACTTCTACGATTTTTGTAGTTAACGTTCCTGAGCTTGAAATTCTTAATGAACTTGCCCGCCTTAAGCCTCGTGAAATTCTACTTAGTGAACATTTAAGATCTTCTGACCTTGCGAGTAATATTTCCAAGCAACTAAATTTCCGCATCACTTACCAAGTTGATAGTTTTTTTGCCGCTAATAAGTGTGAAAAGATTATTCTAGATTTTTATAAGATGAGAGATATTAAAGGGGTAGGGGAAATATCTAGCAGCCAAATTTGTGCGATAGGTAGTATTTTGGAATATCTTACCCTAACGCAAAAAGAAAATATCCCAAATTTACCAAAGCCAAAAATTATCGATTTTCATAGCTATATGACAATTGATTTTTCAACAAGACGTAATCTTGAGATAGTCACAAATTCATGCGAGGGGAATAAGGGAAGCTTGCTAAGTACCCTTAACCACACTGTTACTAAACAAGGCGGTAGGCTGTTATATAATTTCCTATCAAGTCCTTTAACTGACACTCATAAAATAAATCAGCGTTTAAATATAACAGAGTTTTTTCATTCTAATCTAGATATAACCGCAAAAGTCCGTGAGCTACTTAAGAAAACCAGCGATATAGAGCGTTGTTTAACCCGTATTACTATGAATAGGGGATCGGGGCGTGATTTGCTTAGTATCAAATATACGCTAGAGACGGCTAACTCTATCAAAGAAATATTTTTTGATAATTATGGTTTTGAGCTACCCAGCTTTATTGAAAAAATTGTTAAGCCATTAATAAGAAATGATGAGCTATATAATTTAATAGAAGAAAGCATATGTGAAGATGCACCGAATAATTTAAGTGATGGCGGTGTTATAAAACACTCATACCATCCAAAAGTATTGCAGCTACATGATCTAATTAATAATGGTAAACTACATATTGAGAAACTAAAAGATCAGTATAAAAGAGAAACAAGTATAGATAGTTTAAAAATATCTCATAATAATGTGATAGGGCTGTTTATCGATATCACCACTAAAAATGCTAACAAGATTAATGATCCCAAATTTATTCATCGTCAAACTACTGTTAATAGCGTGCGTTATACTACAATTGAGTTGCAAAAACTTGAAAGCGATCTAGTTAATGCTAAAACCTTAGTAGTAAGTTTGGAAAAAGAATTATACGAAGATATATGCAAGCGAGTAACGAAGCAATCCGATTATTTACGGATTCTTGCCAGTTCTCTAAGTGGTATTGATGTATTTTGTAACTTTGCTTATATTGCAAGTGAAAATGATTATGTCAGACCTGAGTTTACGGATGATTTAAGCTTTGACATCGTAAAAGGGCGGCATCCGGTAGTCGAAGAGGCGTTGAATAAAGAAAGAAAAAGTTTTGTGCATAATGATTGTCATTTATCGGAAGCGGAGCGTATTTGGCTAATAACCGGTCCTAATATGGCAGGTAAAAGTACTTTCCTAAGGCAAAATGCCATTATCGCAATCATTGCTCAAATAGGTTCATTTGTGCCTGCTAAAAGTGCTAGAATAGGGATGGTAGATAAGATATTTAGCAGAATCGGGGCAGCTGATGATTTGATTAAAGGACAATCGACTTTTATGGCAGAAATGTTAGAGACGTCGGTGATCCTTGCACAATCTACTAAAAACTCGTTGATTATATTAGATGAGGTAGGGCGTGGAACTTCTACTTATGATGGCGTATCTATCGCTTGGTCAGTGCTTGAATACATCCATGATAAGCTGAAATGTCGGTGTTTATTTGCAACCCATTACCATGAGCTAACTATTATGGATAATTTTCTACCGGCTATGCAAAATTATACTATTGCTATTGAGGAATCAGGCAAAGATATTTTGTTTTTGCATAATATTATAGCAGGTGCAGCCGATAGATCATATGGCATTCATGTTGCAGCTTTAGCGGGGCTGCCTGCAAGCGTTATCAATAGAGCAGAGCAGATTCTGCTCAAATTTGAGAAAAATGCTGCAGGTAAAGGAAAGAATATTTTATCGACAGAGTCAAATAATTTAAGTCTATTCGCTATTGAATCCCCTAAACCACAAAACAGTAAATTGGAGGAAAAATTTAAAACCATCGACCCTGATAAATTATCGCCTAAAGAAGCTCTTGAGTTGATTTATGAACTGAAAAAATCGTCTTAAAAATAAATGCAATATATTAATAATTTTCTAATTTAACTATTGCAATTTATTCCATTATTTCTTATATTCAAAGTCGCTTAAATAAAAAGCACAAGGGCGTTTTAATATTAATAATGAATTTTATCCCCTTAAATTCAAATATTAAAATGCCCACAGCTAATTATTCTATATTTAAGCGGGTGTAGCTCAGGGGTAGAGCGCTACCTTGCCAAGGTCGAAGTCGAGGGTTCGAATCCCTTCACCCGCTCCAATAATCTTCTTCCAAATTTCTGCTTTTAGTTAAAATGATATTTTTGTTAAATTGATAGGATTAGCAACGACATAACGCCATAGCTTATCTGTGCCTTTAGTTATGCCGATACGTGTGGTGGTAGAATAAGGGAGTGTTAAGTTAATGTCACTAACAAAAAACTCATTATTATTTATTAGGTCAATTCTATTATGAGAAATATTAATTCCTAAATATTTGCATAATTTACCTGGACCGTTTAGATGTATAGTAGGCGAAATAACATACAATCCTCGAATTAGGGTGGCAGCAGGAAAGCCATCAGTTTCGGTTACGAAGTTTAGACAATAATACATGCCGTAAATCAGATAAACATAGCTAAAACCAGCCGGACCAAACATTACATCAGTTCTTTTTGTACGACCTCTTGCAGCATGACAAGCCGGATCGTCTTGTCCAATATAGCTTTCAGTCTCAGTAATAATAGCTGTTTTACCTTGGAAATATAAAACTTTACCCAGCAGCTCTTGACTTACTATATTAGTATCTCTAGCAAAGAATTCTCTAGATAAAGGAATTAATTTATTCATGTTTTTGAAAAAAAATATTTAGATTTTTATGCCATTTCGTAGGAATAAATTCAGTAATTTCATATTCTGCTATATCATTAATATAAAAGGGATCTTCCTTTAATATATCTTTAAGTTTGTCTAGTTTTTCTCTCACTACATGACAATTTTTCATTTTGTTATCTCCGGATGGCAAAATATTGAGTGCAAAAGCCTTATCCAACGTGCTGATTGGGTAGAAATATTATACAAAATAGTAA
>DYDT01000070.1 GCA_020404485.1 Rickettsia endosymbiont of Diachasma alloeum
CGTAAATCTTGACTATAGGCTCTCATCTGCTTTATGCCTTTATATATTTGTATATTATAATATACATCAACAATGTTGTGCATGTTAATATATATTTCCTTTCCGTGTTAGCTATAGATGATACTAAAGTGTTAGGTGGTGATAATATTGTTGAATAAATCATAAACAAAGATAAAAGTAACCCTTGTACTTTTAAATTTTTATACAATTTGCAAATGTTGTTGCATAATAAAGCTATCACTTATATACTTTACGGGACAAAAATTAAATCCGCTAAAATTCTGCATGGTAAATAGTAATTTTTATAGGAATCTGGGACCAAGAAAGCTAACGGCAATTGCAGATTTCCTACAAGATTTTATAGAAGCTCCTAAAATTCATGAAGATGTAGCTATTCATGATATTAAAATTTTACAAGAAGCTTCTTCTAATGATATTAGCTTTTTGAGCAATATTAAATATTCTCGGTTTTTAAAAAATACTAAAGCTGTAGCTTGTATCGTGCCAAAAGACTTTACTGGAGAAGCAAATCCCAATACTGTCTTACTGCGTGCTAAGAATTCATATTTTGCTTACGGCAAGCTAATAGATTTTTTCTATGCTCCAGTAAAATCGTATCCTGCTAAAATAATGAAATCAGCTTATGTTGCAGATTCAGCAACTATCGGTAAAAATTGTTATATAGGTCATAATGCAGTTATTGAGGATAATGTTGTTATAGGCGATAATAGCATAATAGAAGCAGGCAGTTTTATAGGCGTTGGGGTAATTATCGGCAGAAATGCTAGAATTGAATCTAATGTATCAATAAATTATTCTGTTATAGGAGATGACGCTGTAATCCTTTCAGGAGCAAGAATCGGACAAGACGGGTTCGGCTTTTCTACTGAAAAAGGTATGCATCATAAAATATTTCATACCGGAATCGTTAAGATCGGTAATAATGTTGAAATCGGTGCTAACACTACTGTTGATAGGGGATCGTTGCAAGACACTATTATAGAAGATTTATGCCGTATAGATAATTTAGTGCAGATCGGGCATAGCGTAAAAATAGGTAAAGGCTCTATTATTGTAGCACAAGCGGGAATAGCTGGAAGTAGTGTAATTGGTAAATATTGTGCTCTTGGGGGACAAGTGGGAGTCGCCGGACATCTAAATATAGGTGATGGAGCTCAGGTAGCAGCACAAGGTGGTGTAGCACAAAATATAGAAGCGGGTAAGATTGTTGGCGGTAGTCCAGCTGTACCTGTTATGGATTGGCATAGGCAATCTATTATTATGAAACAATTAATAAATAAGAGATCTAAATAAATGACTATCGATATTACCGAAATTATGGATTTGATACCTCATCGTTATCCGTTTTTATTAGTGGATAAAGTAGTTGAAATTGATCCTAATAAATCAATAACTGGTATTAAAAATGTTACTGTTAATGAGCCGCAATTTACAGGGCATTTTCCGGCAAGACCTGTTATGCCTGGCGTTTTAATGGTTGAGGCTATGGCACAGCTTGCAGCTATATTAGTTGCTAAATCTCTCGGCTCTACTAAAAATAAAGAAGTATTTTTAATGGCTATCGAAAACTCAAAATTTCGTAAAGTTGTTCAGCCAGGGGATACAATGCACATTCATGCTACTATTGATCAGCAGAGGGCTAATGTTTGGAAGTTTTCAAGCACAGTTAAAGTTGATGGTGAAATGGCAGCAGAAAGTAAATTTACCGCAATGATCAAAGATAAATCTTAAGGGTATTAGTAGTGTCAAATTCTAATATACACCCAACTAGCATAATTGCCGAAAGTGCAAAGCTTGGTAAGAACGTAAAAGTTGGTCCGTACTGTATTATTGGTCCAGAAGTAGTACTGCATGATAATGTAGAGCTAAAGTCTCATGTAGTAATTGAGGGTATTACCGAAATTGGTGAAAGCACAGTAATTTATCCGTTTGCGTCTATTGGTCAACCTCCGCAAATCTTAAAATATAATAATGAGCGGTCAAATACGATAATCGGTTCTAACAATACTATTAGAGAATATGTTACAGTGCAGGCAGGAAGCCAAGGTGGCGGAATGATTACAAGCATAGGAAATAATAATTTATTTATGGTTGGTGTTCATATCGGTCATGATTGCAAAATCGGTAATAATGTAGTATTTGCTAATTATGTAAGCTTAGCGGGACATATAGAAGTAGAAGACTATGTTATAATTGGTGGCTTATCTGCGGTGCATCAATATGCAAGAATTGGAAAGCATTCAATGATTGGTGGTTTATCACCGGTTGGAGCGGATGTAATACCTTTTGGTCTTGCCAGTGGTAAACGTGCAGTACTTGAGGGGCTAAACTTAGTTGGAATGAATAGAAAAGGGTTTGATAAAGCAGAGTCTTTAAATGCTTTAAAAATAGTTCAGGAAATCTTTTTAGGTGAGGGTAATTTCACTGATAGAATTAAGCAAGCTCAAGAAAAATATAAAAACAATTCTATAGTAATGCAAATTATTGATTTTCTTGAGCAGGGGAGTAATAGATCGTTTTGTTCTTTTGAGAAGTAATTTTACTATAGTGGTTACTTCTCATAAATGAAAAGATGACGTAAGCCAATTTTCAAATAAAACGAGTATACTTATATTCCTAAAGTATCTCTATATAGCTCAAGCATAGCATCCTGCTCAGCTAGCTTATCTTTATCAAGTTTTTTCAGCTTTAAAACAGTTTTCATTGCTTTAACATCAAATCCGTGCGAAGAAGCATCTTGAAAAATATCCTTAATTTCTTCAGATAGGTCAGCTTTTTCTTGCTCTAATCTTTCTATTTTGCTTAAATATTGCTCTAATTGTTCTTTTACTACTACTTCAGACATAAAAAATTATTTAACCTTTTTGAATTTACTATATAATACAAATACACTTTACATTCAATAAAATAATAATAATAATGCAAATTTATCCTTTGAGGCTTTTGCCTAATAAAATCGATTTTGATTTTATGAATTTTAAAAAAGTCAGTTACACTTTCTCAATTATTTTATCACTCATTAGCTTTATTTGGATTGGTATGTACAAATTTAATTTCGGTATTGATTTTGCCGGAGGTATAGTTATAGAAGTAAGACTTGACCAAACGCCAGATTTACCAAAAATGCGTCAAGTTTTAGGCGAGCTTGGAATTGGTGAGGTAGTGCTACAAAATTTCGGTAGTGAGCGTGATTTATCGATTAGATTCGGTAGTAGTAGCGAAGATAATTTAATGAAAAATATTGAACTAATTAAATCAACTCTTAAAAATAATTTTCCTTATAATTTTGAATATCGAAAAGTGGATTTCGTTGGTCCGCAGGTCGGTAGGCAATTAATTGAGGCAGGGACTATGGCAATGCTATTTTCGTTTGCGGCAATTATGGTTTATATTTGGGTGCGTTTTGAATGGTATTTCGGGCTTGGTATACTTATAGCTTTAGTGCATGATGTTATATTAGCACTCGGATTTATGAGTATAACAAAGCTAGATTTTAACTTAAGTACTATTGCGGCAGTGTTAACTATCATAGGATATTCTGTTAATGATTCGGTAGTGATATATGATAGGATTAGGGAAAACTTACGTAAATATCATAAAAAAGGCATAACAGACATTATAAATCTAAGTATCAATGAGACTTTATCGCGAACAATTTTAACAGTAGTAACTACTTTGCTTGCTAATTTGGCACTTGTTCTTTTTGGTGGTGAAGCGATTCGTAGTTTTAGCGTACTTGTATTTTTTGGAATAATAGCGGGTACTTATTCATCAATTTTTATTTCCGCTCCAATACTTACGATATTTGCTAATAGAAAATTTGAGAAGAAAACAGTTTAATGTAATGAAATAAATGAGTTACAGGGATGACATAATTAGTATATTCCATAACCCCTAAGAGTAATTTATGCTGAAAAAAGAAGATAGAATTTTTACCAATTTACACGGCGAACAGAGCCACGATTTGAAATCTAGCAAGAAGCGTGGTGATTGGGATAATACTAAAGCTTTGCTTAATAAGGGCAAAGAATGGATTATTGAAGAAGTTAAGAAATCAGGGCTTAGAGGGCGAGGAGGTGCAGGATTTTCTACCGGTACTAAATGGTCTTTTATGCCTAAAGAATCAAAAAAGCCATCTTATTTAGTGGTTAACGCTGATGAATCTGAACCAGGTACTTGCAAAGATCGAGATATATTAAGATATGAACCGCATAAATTAATAGAGGGGTGTTTGCTTGCCAGTTTTGCCATAGGAGCAAATAGCTGTTATATCTATATTAGAGGGGAGTTTTACAACGAAGCTTCCAATATTCAGCGTGCTTTAGATGAAGAATATAAAGATGGTTTGATAGGAAAAAATGCTTGCGGTTCAGGCTTTAATTGTGATATTTATTTGCATCGTGGAGCTGGGGCTTATATTTGCGGCGAAGAAACCGCACTGCTTGAAAGTTTAGAGGGTAAAAAAGGCATGCCACGACTAAAGCCGCCTTTTCCGGCAGGGTTTGGGTTATATGGTTGCCCAACCACTATAAATAATGTTGAATCTATCGCAGTAGTACCAACTATTTTAAGGCGTGGAGCTACTTGGTTTGCATCCATCGGTAAGCCTAATAATACCGGCACTAAGATTTTTTGTATATCGGGTCATGTTAATAAGCCTTGTAATGTTGAAGAGGCAATGGGGATTCCTTTAAAAGAAATCATTGAAAAACATGCGGGCGGTGTTCGTGGCGGTTGGGATAACCTCAAAGCTATAATACCGGGTGGCTCTTCCGTTCCTTTGCTTCCTAAATCCTTATGCGAAACTGCCGATATGGACTTTGATAGCTTAAAAGCAGCAGGTTCTAGTTTAGGTACTGGCGGGATTATTGTTATGGATAAATCTACTGATATTATTTATGCAATAGCACGTCTTAGTAAGTTCTATATGCATGAGTCTTGTGGGCAGTGTACCCCGTGCCGTGAGGGTACAGGATGGATGTGGCGTGTTATGATGAGGCTCGTTAAAGGTGATGCCAAAAAATCCGAGATAGATCAGCTTCTTGAAGTTACAAAGGAGATAGAGGGGCATACTATTTGTGCACTCGGTGATGCTGCCGCTTGGCCAATTCAGGGGCTAATAAAGCATTTTAGAAGCGAGATTGAGGAGCGGATAAGTCATGCGTCATTGCGAGGAGAATTATAAAGTAATTCGACGAAGCAATCTCAGGAATATTATACTACTTCATGAGATTGCCGCGTCGCTCCGCTCCTCGCAATGACGGAAAAATCAAGTCACGGGGTGACAAACATTGTGACAAATCACTTAATAAACAACTTTAAAAAAACTTTATGCAAACAAATACTGAATCAAATAACACTAAAACAACTGCTCAAGAATGGAAATCTTTTATTTTTGTAGTAGTTATTGCACTAATGATTAGAATATTAATAATAGAATCCTTTGTTGTTCCGACTGGGTCAATGAAAGCTACTATACTTGAAAATGATCGGATTTTTGGTACAAAATATAGTTATGGATATAGTAATTATTCTTTATCTTTTTTTGATTTTATTCATTTATTTAAGGGACGAATATTTGCTCGCACTCCAGAGCGTGGTGATATCATAATTTTTCGTCCTCCTCACGAGATGAGTACTAGATATATAAAGCGTTTGATAGGGCTACCTGGGGATAAAGTGCAATTAATTGACGATGTAATATATATTAACGATGAAAAAATAGAGCGTATAGAGTCAGGAATTTATGTTAGTGAAGAGGGGAGCAAATATTTAAAATTTAAGGAAACACTACCAAATGGCAAAACATATTTTTCTTATAAGCTTGCTCCTGTTTTAGGAATTATGTCTAATGATAAGTATGGTAACACAGACGCTTTTTATGTACCAGAGGGGGAATATTTCTTTTTAGGTGATAATAGAGATCAGTCAAATGATAGTAGGATAGATTTAGGTTTTGTGCCGTTTGAGAATTTTATTGCCAAAGCACAATTTATTTGGTTTTCAACAAAAATAACATGGTGGGATAGTGATATAGGGGTTATTAATCTAATATTAAAGCTAAAGCCTTGGGTAGAGTCTATTAGGTTTAATAGGATATTTAGAAATCTATACAGCATAGAGGATTGATGGAGTCATTTGAGGAGTTAGAAAAATTACTTAATTATAGTTTTAAGAATAAGGCATTTTTAACAGAAGCTTTAAGTCATCCGTCTTTAAGGCAACATCATGAATATAAGGCTAATAAAGATTATGAGCGATTAGAGTTTCTAGGAGATGCAATATTAAATTTAGTAATCACAGAAATTTTATTTAATAATTTCAAAGAATATAACGAAGGAAATTTAGCTAAAATTAGATCATATCTAGTTTGTAAGGAAACAATTTGTGTTGTAGGAGCTAAGCTTGGTTTAAAAGATTATATTATTATGACTCATGGCGAAGAAATAGCCGGCGGGCGTGATAATCCTAATAATATAGAAAATGTTACGGAAGCTTTAATTGCAGCTATATATCTCGATAGTGATATTACTACAATTCATAATATTATAGGGAAATTATGGGCAGAATTCATAAAAGTCAAAGATTTAACAGATTACGACCCTAAAACCGCCTTGCAAGAATGGGCACAAAGCAAAGATCATCATATCCCGATATATCGACTTATTAAAAGAGAGGGTGTAGCTCATTTATCCACTTTCACGGTATCGGTAAAAATAAACGGCTATGAGCAAACAGGTAAAGGACACTCTATAAAAGAAGCTGAAAAAAACGCCGCAAGAAGTTTATTGCATAGGCTGAAAAATGATTAAACAAAAAACAGTTTCCGTTTGTATTATCGGCAGACCTAATAGCGGCAAGTCTACTTTGCTAAATAGAATAATCGGTGAAAAGCTTTCGATAGTTACCCCAAAAGTTCAAACGACTAGGTCGATTATTACTGGTATCATTACCTTAAAAGATACGCAAATAATACTATATGATACACCAGGGATATTTGAGCCGAAAGGAACTTTAGAAAAGGCAATGGTTAGATGTGCTTGGTCTAGCCTGCATAGTGCCGATATCGTTATGTTAATTATCGATAGCTTGAAGCCGCTTGATAATATAACGCATGATATCTTAAATAAACTTCGCTCACTTAATGTTGTGCCGGTATTTTTGTTAAACAAAATAGACGTTGAATCGAAATATATAGATGATACTAAAGCTTTTTTAACCGAAAATTATCCTGATAGTTTGCTTTTCCCTATCTCTGCTATTTCCGGTGAGAACGTAGATAAGTTACTTGAATATATAATAAGTAAAGCAAAAATAGCTCCTTGGCTTTATGAAGAGGACGACATAACCGATTTGCCGATGCGTTTTATTGCAGCGGAAATTACGAGAGAGCAATTATTTTTAGGTTTGCAGCAGGAACTACCTTATAAGCTAACTGTGCAAACCGAAAAATGGGAAGAGCTTAAAGATAAATCCGTAAAAATTAATCAGGTTATAGTAGTTTCAAGAGAGAGTTACAAAATTATAATACTCGGCAAAAACGGCTCGAAAATTAAAGAGCTAGGGGCAAAATCTCGTATGCAAATGCAGCAATTTTTTGGCTTCCCCGTGCATTTGTTTTTATTCGTCAAGGTGCGTGAGTTGTGGGAGGATAATCCCGATTTTTATCAGCATATGAAAATATGAGAAATTCACACGTCATGAGTTAAGGAGAGGCAAAGCCTCGACGTGGCAATCTCATGAAACAATACTAAATTCCTGAGATTGCGTACGTACAATTACTTCGTAATTTTCTCGCAATGACGGGTTTAGAAAAATAACATTATACAAAACAACAATGATAGTACTTGGGATTGATCCGGCACTTGGGAGTCTTGGCTGGGCAGTAGTAGCAAAGGAATCTACAAAGCTAAAATATTTAGCCAGCGGCGTTATCAAAACAAGTAGTAAAGACGAAATGCATAACAGGCTTGCCTTTATCAATGACGTACTAGAAAAGGTGATATTAGAATATAAGCCGAATATGGCGGCGATTGAAGAAACGTTTGTTAATACTAATAGCGTAACTTCCTTAAAGCTTGGCTATGCAAGAGGTGCTATAATGTCGCTGATTGGTAGATATGGTTTAGACATGCGAGAATTCAAACCTAACACGATAAAAAAAACTGTTACAGGTTATGGTCATGCTGAAAAGGATCAGGTTTTGCATATGATTAAGTTATTGCTGCTTGGTACTTCGGCAATTACCAACTCTGATGAGGCTGATGCCGTGGCAATCGCTTATACTTGTCTAGTTACAAAGAATTACTGAAATGAAGCCTATAATAATATTAGTTGCACCGCAAATGGGTGAGAATATAGGTGCTACCGCAAGAGCCATGAAGAATTTTGGCTTAAATGAGCTTAGAATCATAGCCCCGAGAGATGGCTGGCCTAACGAGCAAGCACGTAGTAACGCAGTTGGAGCGGTCAATATAATAGATAATGCAAAAATTTATGATAGCCTTGAGGAATGTATTAAAGACCTTGAATATCTGTATGCGACTACTTGTATCAAACGGGCGATGAATAAAGATTATGTATTTTCACAAAATCTAACTTCCGATTATCCGAGTCTTGCAAAAGTCGGGATAATGTTTGGGCGGGAAAATAACGGGCTTAGCAACGAAGAAATTGCATTTGCCAATAAGATTATCACTATTAATACCACGGAATTTAGTTCACTAAATATTGCTCAGGCAGTTATTATTGTATGCTATGAATTGTTTCGTAATTCCGAATCAAGAGAAGATATTTATAATGTCCAAAAACTCGCTACTAAAGAGGAAATAGACCATTTCCTAATCAATTTATTCAGTAAATTAGACAAAACCGGATTCTTTAAAATTCCGGAAAGAAAGTCTATTATGCAGCAAAACATCACCAATATATTTATGCGTATAAATAACCTCTCTACCCCTGAAATCCAAACCCTACAAGGTATCATAAAATCTTTGAATAATTTTTAATGATTTTCATGAATTCTATCAATGATGTCTAGAAGCTTTTTGAGCTCAGGAACATAAGTTCTTATTCGATTATAAATTTCATCGGCAAGTTTTTCATTATAAACGCTAATTTAGGATAAGGGATAGATAAAAAGGTTAGAGATAAAGGGTTTCAAGGTGAAGCATGTTGAGTTATGATAGATTTTTTAATAAAAGATCAGTAACTCAACATGAAAAAA
>DYDT01000071.1 GCA_020404485.1 Rickettsia endosymbiont of Diachasma alloeum
GTATTTTTAATACTTTATTTTTATTAAATGTAAGATCAAATGTCAACTAATACATATTATTTTTTCTGGATTGCCACGCTCCTTACATTCACTCGCAATGACGCCCCTTAATTCACTATATTTTTTTCCATCTATTATGAAACCAAAACCATTGGCTAGGATTTTGCTTAACCCAATCCCCTAAAATTTGGTTAATATTAAGCATGATATTATAGCAATCTGTTTTACTATCGCCTGTTTGCTCCCAGGTTAAATTTGGATGGATTATTAGCTTAAAATAACTACCTTTAGTCCTAACAATTTGACATGGCACCATCGGATATCCATACTGTAAAGCTATTTTAGCAATAGCGTTAGCAGTCATGGCAGGATAACCTAAAAACGGCACTTCGATGCCGTCATTCATTTTCTGATCAACAAGCATAGCAATAGATTCACGCCTTTTAATTGCTCTAACTAAAGCTCTGCTACCATCTGGTCCTTTAGGAATAAGTCTTAGCTTAGAACTAGCACGACTCTCATTAATCAGTTTATTAACATAAGGATTATTAGCTTTACGATAAATCACAGCAAATTTAGGATAAATTTTATGAATAATTTTAACAGCAATATCCCAATTAGCAAAATGACCAGTAAAAAATAAAAAAGGTTGTCCTTTTAGCTTTTTAATATTATCCAAACCTATTATCTCAATTCGGCGTTCTAGTTCTAACTCATCCATTTCATTAATATAAGCAAACTCGCCTACAAACCTGCCGAAATTATCCCAAGTCTGATCTATAGTTTTTTCTACATCAAATGCATCGCCGAAAACAGCTTTAATATTTCGTCTAGCAATTTTATTAACAGCAAATAATATACCAATTTTGCGAGCTATAAAACTACAAATATCTGCTGCTTTATCTATACCAAATATGCCAATTATCTTCAAAAAAATTACAACAACAGCATACTCGATTAGATATCTAATCTTTTTTAAAAATTTTTTCATAAAGTAAATCAGGATTATTAATAGATAGTTCTACATCCAAGCATATAATAATATCACTTGAATCGCCAATCTTAACGTAATCTTTTCTTGTAGTAACAAGAGTAGCATTATTTGTTTTAGCAAGTAGATATAAATTTTCTAAATCTGCTTGTAAATAATTATGATGATCCGGAAAGATTTTGTAATCTACTATATTCAAGCCGTAATTTTTTAGAGTAAGAAAAAAACGCTCAGGATTACCTATACCGCTAAAAGCAAAATAATTTTTATTTTTGTCTATATCGCTTGAAACTATTATCTGTGCCTGTATTAATTTATGCGCATAAGAAGCTAAACTAGGCGGTATTTCATCAGAATTATTACCCACTAAAAAAATTAAATCAGCAACACTTAAAGCTCTATTAGGATATTCTCGTAATGGACCTGCAGGAATTAAAAATTCATTACCAAAAAGTCTTTGGCTATCTACAGAAACTATAGTGATATCTTTATGAAAATAAGGATTTTGTAGAAAGTCATCAACTATTATTATGCTTGGCTTAAGTTCACGAATTAAAGGTAAAATTTGCTTAATATTTTTAGTGGCAATAACCGTGCCATACTTTGCAAGTATTACAGACTCGTCCCCTACTCTTAAAGCATCATGCTCTGCTTTTACAATAGTTGCTTCTTTAAGGTTACTACCATAAGCTTTAGTGACTATAACAAAATCTATATTTTGAGTCTTCAGTAAATTAGCCAGATACATAACTATCTGTGTTTTACCAGTACCGCCTACGCTGCAATTACCGACACAAATAACTTTAGCAGGTAATATAATGGGACGTGCCATAACATGACGCAAAAAACCTAGAAATTGGTATATTAAACTTATAGGAAATAATATATAAGCTATAATATTTCGCTTTTGCCAAAATTTAGGATATAGAAGTTTAATCATAATACTAAAAAATTTGTAGAAGTCAAGATTTGATCTTACAGTACACTATAAATTTTATATCTGAATATCTGATAAATTATTACTGTCAGAAGAGTATTCAAGATATAAGATTTCATTATTTTTTTCAA
>DYDT01000072.1 GCA_020404485.1 Rickettsia endosymbiont of Diachasma alloeum
GCTCATAAACCAACTGCTATTTCTAACATTAGATTGGAATAAGCTTTAGCTTAAATTCTAAGGCACTTCCAGTGCCTACCATCAACCTACCGGCTCTCAGCCGGTAGTGGTTGAGTTTATAAAATTTGTTAAAATATTCTTCATAAGAAAATGCTCTATTTGGATCTAGTTCAATAGCTTTCTCTAATGCTTTTAACTGAATTATCTTGTTGACTTTCCATTAGATTAGAACTTCATCCAAACTAAATTCAGCAAATTTTTTTAAATTTTCTTTCTCTTCCACATATTTATAATTTTTATGAAGATTTAAACATTTTTCAAATAATTCAGTAATTTGAGTCATAATAGTTTCCTGTTTAATTATAAAATATAATTATAATTGGCAAAAATCTAAAAGTAGAAATATGAGGAATAAATAAAATATCGAATAAGCAAAAAATCGTTTTGCCTGCTTATTATCAGCATTATCATAAAATAATGATATAGAATAATATAAAAACCCTAAACCAAGTAGTACAGCAGTTACTAAATATATAACATTGCTCATACCTATAAAAAAAGGCATAAGAGAGACCAAAAATAAAATTATGCTATAAATTAGAATTTGCTTCTTAGTATATAAAGCTCCTTTTATTGCAGGCATCATAGGCACTCTACAGTTTTTATAATCATCGTTACAAAATAAAGCCAAAGCCCAAGAATGAGGCGGCGTCCAAATAAAGATAATTAGGAACAATATAAAAGAATCCAAAGATACGCTGCCACTTACAGAAGCATAACCTATTACAGGGGGAAGAGCTCCAGCTGCTCCACCAATAACAATATTTTGGATAGAATTACGCTTTAACCACATAGTATAGATACAAATATAATAAAAAATAGTAAATAATAATAATAATGCTGACAGGAAATTTACACATAATGCCATAAAAAACACTGAAAAGAATGCCATTATCAATCCGAATGATAATGCTTCATCAGCTTCTATAGCACCTCTTATTATGGGTCTTTTTTGTGTACGTTTCATTAAGGCATCAATATCCCTATCATACCACATATTAATTGCTCCAGCACTACCTGCACCTATGGCTATACAGATTAAAGTAATTATATTAATGAAAGGATGCAGTGAATTAGGAACAAGCCACATTCCAGAAAAGCCAGTAAAGACAACCAACGACATTACGCGTGGTTTCATTAGTAAAATATAGTCTTTAACTGTACTTTGATGGTAATTAACTTTATCTAAATCTATTGATTTTGTTAAAGAGTTCATATAAAAGTTTTTTTACTAAATATAAAAAGTTTTAAGGTAAAAATCAACGATTGACTTTAATGCAAGAAATGTATATATTTTTTTGTAATTATAATTTAAAAGTTAAGGATATTTTCAGTGACAAAAATCGTACGTTCTAAATATAAAGCTAGTAGAAGACTTGGTGTTAGCTTATGGGGTGATGGTAAAGATGCATTTAATACCCGAAATTATCGCCCAGGTCAACATGGACGCAATACCATGGTTAAAACCTCCGATTATGGGTTACATTTAAAAGCTAAACAAAGAATAAAATGCCATTACGGTCGTATCACTGAAAAGCAATTTAGAAATATCTTTGGATTTGCTCAAAAAATGAAAGGTAATACTGGTGAAAACTTCATTGGATTACTTGAAAGTAGACTTGATTCTATAGTGTACAGAATGAATATTGCACCAACTATTTTCTCTTCTAGACAATTAATATCACACGGTCATATCAAAGTAAATGGTAAGAAAGCTGATATAGCAAGTATGCGTCTTAAAGAAGGTGATGTTATAGAGATCAAAGAAGCTTCAAGACAAATGGGCATCATTCAAGAATCAGTTTCAAAGCAAGGTCAAACAACACCTGATTATGTATCATTTGATGTAGATTCGCTAAGTGGTAAATATCTAAGAGTCCCAACAATTTCCGACGTTAGATATCCTTTCACTCCTGAAGTTCACTTAGTAGTCGAGCTATATTCTCGTTAATATCATACTTATTTAACTTAAAAAAACTACAAGCACTGCGGTACGAACTATATTAAGTAACTACCGCCGTTCTTTGTCTTGCGGATTCCTCGCTCTTTTTCAAATTAAACTTCGTCTACCTACTGTTTTTATATCTTTGCCATTTAAGTGTGGTTGTTGTATAGATCGAAAAATATCCTCTGTGTGTCATACGTAGCGGCATTGCCCGCGTGGATACAAAATCGTCATTGCGAGCGAATGAAATGAGCGTGGCAATCCAGAAAAAGGATCATGTGAATAATCTGTATTAGTTGACATTTGATCTTACATTTAATAAAAATAAAGTATTAAAAATACAGATAAAAAAAAATGGAAGGTCACAATGCACTTAAATCAAAAAATAATAAAGCCAAAAATAGGGTTACTAGAATTAGCTAAGAGTCTTGGTAGTATATCATCAGCATGTAAAGCTATGGGCTATAGTAGAGATAGTTATTACAGATTTCAAGAACTGTATGAAACAGGTGGCGAAGAAGCGTTGTATGAAATTAGTAGAAGAAAGCCAATAATAGCGAATAGAGTTGATCCAGCGATAGAGAAGGCAGTAATGGATATGGCAATAGA
>DYDT01000073.1 GCA_020404485.1 Rickettsia endosymbiont of Diachasma alloeum
AATAGTCTCAAAGAAACAAACAAGAATAGATGGCTTAGACCAAAAGATAATATCCTTATATGCGAAGGGCATGAGTGTGTCTGATATTAAAACACAATCGTAATAACTTCGTATAGCATACATTATACGAAGTTATACGATATACATCAACAATGTTGTGCATGTTAATATATATTTCCTTTCCGTGTTAGCTATAAATCTTGAGTACCTACATATTCTTGAATTTTTTTCTCTAAAAGTTTTTTTGTTTCCTTGCTAACCAGAAAAGAATCATCGTTTAAATAATTATTTAGAGTAAATAATTTGTAGATATAATTACTTAAGAGAGTTTTGTTAGTTTTGATGTGTTTAGGTATTTCAGCTGCTGCTTTCCATTTTACAAAATCTTCAAGATGAGCTTTTGTAATATAAGCTTTTTCTACAATTTTATATATTTTCTTACTGCGGAATAAATGTTCAAGTTCTAGTAAAGCTTTTAAAGATATTTCTTTTTCATCAATTATTGATTTTTGATCTCTATAAAAATTATTTATAATTTTTGAAATAAATTTAGCATCATATTGTAATAGCAGCTTAACAATATCGAAATTAGCTTTAGAAAAAGACATAGTTGCTGCCTCTAATGTAGTAAAACCACCAAAACCTTGAATATTTATTAAAGCACCATTTTCAAGAAGAATTTTTGCTATATTGGTATAACCTTTTTGAGAAACTAAATGTAGTGGAGTATCTCCGAAATTATCTCGGATGTTAGAATCAGCTCCTTTTTCTAATAATAATTTAATTATTGTATCATTTTCATTTTGTTCCTTTATAACCCAATGTAAAATTACCCCGCCTCCTCCAATATTATCTTGATAATCTGTATTAGGACTAATACCATGTTCAAGCAAATACTTAGCTTCTGCAATATTTTTCTCTCGTATCGCCTTAAACAAGGCTTCCGGAGTAATTAAAGAAAATTTCTTTTTGCTGTTATAGTGCTTTTTAATATATAATTTAATTCTACTTAATATTGAAATAACCTATCCAATTATCAAGCTATACTATAACATATTTTTAGTTATTACATAACTATTACTATCAATTAACTTTTTTAGGGGTCAAAAAAGATTATCTGGTAGTTTATCTAACGCAAACCATTGCCATCTTTCTACTTTATGGGGTTCTAAATTTTGTAATTCATGCTCGTTCAAGCAATAAGCTTTAAGGAAGATTGAGACATAATGTTTTTGCTCTTTTTCAAAAACATCATTAGTAATAGTTAAAAATTCAGGACCTTTAATTATCAAATTTGTTTCTTCTAAAACTTCCCTGATTATATATTCCTCAAAAGTTTCACCAAATTCTAAATGTCCGCCCTACCATATGTGGATTCACCATGCGAGTTAATACGCTTGCCAAGCAAAATCTCATTTTTACTATTAAATAAAATAACCTCGACTCCGACGCGAGGATGGTTAGTCATAAATCCACTTCCTTATAAATAGTGCGATAGAGGTCGGAGGTTTTAAGTAAATGAGCGTGTGTTCCTTCGGCTTCTATCGCTCCTTTATCTATTATCAAAATATTATCGGCTGATTCTATGCTACTAATGCGATGGGCGATTGATATGATGATTTTCCCTTTCATTATATCCTTGATAGAGCTTAATAGCTTCTGCTCGCTTTGACTATCTAAAGCATTCATTGCTTCATCGAGAAGTAGAATTTGCGGTTTGCGTAGTAAAGACCTTGCTAAAGCTATTCTTTGCTTCTGCCCACCTGACAATCTTACGCCTTTTTCGCCTATTTTGGCATTAATCCCATCAGGAATTTTATCAGCAAAATCAGCTATACCGGTAATTTTTATTATCTCAGTTATTTCTTCTTCGCTAGCGTCATTACCAAACATAATATTTGATTTAATAGTACCAGAAAAAATACTAGCTTCCTGCGGAACATAAGCAATTAGCTTACGGATTTCGTTGGGATTTAAAAGAGATATATCTTGGTTGCTGATCAGGATTGTACCGCTTTCCTGGATATAAAAGCGTAATAATAACTGCATCAAAGTACTTTTGCCTGAGCCTGATCTGCCGACAATTCCAATAAAATTACTAGCATCTATTTTAAAAGATATATTATTGATAATTTTTAAATTAGGTCTTGATAGGTAGGAAAAATTTACGTTTTTAAACTCTAACGATATAGAATTAGTCGGCTTTAAATCTGAATAATTATTATGGACTATAGGTGATTTATCAATAATAGTAACTATTCGCTCTAAAGCAGCAAGTGGCAAGTGCATCTCGCTTAATAACTCAAAAATACCACCACTACTAAAGCCGGCAATAATTGCATAATAAATAAATGATATAATTTGACCGGAAGATAAATTGCCTTTTACTATATCCAACGCCCCAATCCAAATAACCAGTGTAATCCCAAGAAATATAAGGGCCATTGAGAACGCAAAGAATAAAGCATGAATTTTTAAACGTGCTGCGGAATAACTTAGATAATTTTGCAGTAAATTATTAAATTCGGTAATTTTAGCGATTTGACCACCAAAAGCATGAATGGTTTTAATGTTACTAAAGCTTTCGTTAATATCAGATGCTAAAAGTGATTGAGATTCTAAGGTTTTTTTGGATAAAGCTTTAACATGCTTGCCGAATTTAATTATAGGAACCAGTAGCAAAGGAATGGTAATAATTACTATCGATGCCAGCTTAAAACTTTCAAAAAACATTAGAATAATACTACCTATTAACATTACCGAATTACGAATAAAGAAAGATAGGAAATTAACAATGAGCTTAGATATTTGGTCTATATCACTCGTGAGACGGGAGATTATGTCGCCAATTTTTAGCTCTTCAAATTCAGTAATTTCGTAATTAATTAGATTGCTATATGCTTCTTTTCTTATTTGACTTGAGACTTTTTCAGCAACATTATTGATAAAATACGAGCGGAAAAAACTAGCAATACTTAAGATAATAATAAGCAGGCAGATATATAATATGGATTTATTAACTGCCAAAGCATGATCTAAAACCAAACCCTGATCAACTAAATTTCTGAAAACATTACCGATTAGTAATAATGAAAGTGATACGCTAAGAAGAGAGATTATAACAATGATCAAATCTTTTTTATAGAATCTTAAGTTTTTAGCCAATCTATATAAAAGTTTAATGTTCATATGAAAAAAAACGTCATTGCGAGCTACTGAAAGTGGCGTGGCAATCTCAGGATGTTTGACTAGATTGCCGCGTTGCTTCACTCCTCGCAATGACGGGAGAGAATATAAGCCACACAACATAAACTAAAAAATGGGGCGAGTGACGGGAATCGAACCCGCGACCCTCAGAACCACAACCTGATGCTCTAACCAACTGAGCTACACCCGCCATGAGTAATCAAAGTAACAGCGTGACTTTAAATTATTATCATTATTTAGTCAAGAATATTTATACCTTACCTCGTGTTAATTTCATTATTTCATCAGTAGACATATTTGAGGTGCTTTTACCTGATAATTGTTGTATTAATTTTGTACCTTTTTTAGCGTTGTTTATATCTTTATTTAGAGCACTCAAATCTTTACTATTAATAGTTTTTTCTCCAATAAATATTTTTGCAGTCATAAAAATTTTTGTATATATTTTATATAATTGTATTATAATTATTTTTATAAATAAATTACATATTAAAATGAAAAAAGCAGTTATTTTAGTTAGTGGTGGGGCGGATTCTGCTACTGTTCTTGCAATAATGAAAAAGCAAGGTTATGAGATTCATGCTATAAGCTTTAATTACGTGCAGCGTAACAACGCTGAATTACAAAAAGTTAAAGAGCTAGTAAAAGAATATAACGTCAAGCAGCATAAAATTATTAATATAGACCTACGAGCTTTTGGTGGTTCTGCCCTTACCGATGATAATATAAAAGTTCCTCATTATCATGATGCGAAAGAGCTACCTGAAGATGTACCTGTTACCTATGTACCTGCTCGTAATACGATCTTTTTAAGTTATGCATTAGGGTTTGCTGAAGTAATAAGTGCTAAGGATATTTTCATAGGGGTACATACTAGCGATTCAGCTAATTATCCTGATTGCCGCCCTGAATACATAAAATCTTTTGAAGCAATGGCAAATCTAGCAACTAATATAGGCGGAGTTACTATTCATACTCCTTTGATTGATATGACCAAAGATCAGATAATTAAAACAGGGCTTGAGCTTGGAGTAGACTATAAAAATACTATATCATGTTATGATCCTAGCGAAGATGATTTATCTTGCGGCACTTGCCTTGCTTGCACGATAAGGCTTGATGCTTTTAAAAAGAATAATGTACAAGACCCTGCAAAATATTTATGATTGATAGAAAATATTTATACTCTCCCTTTCCTACGCTCGATTTAAATGATATAATATTAAGAGAGCTAACGGACGCAGATGTGGAAGATTATTTTAATTATATAAATAAGCCTGAAATGGCTATTTATATAACCGATAGTAATAGACCAAAAACTTTAGAAGAAGCTAAGGAAGAAATTCGTTATTGGTCTAGTTTATATAAGAATCACAGAAGTTTTTATTGGGGTATTGCACTTAAAACCGATAATAAACTTATTGGCACTGCCGGTTTTAATATAATAAATCTAGAGCATCACAAGGCAGAAATCAGTTATGATTTGGATTATAGCTTTTGGGGGCAGGGCATAATGTTAAAATCTATAAAAAATATTTTAAAGATTGCCGATCATATGGGAATCATTAGAATTCAAGCAACAGTAATTACTGATAATATTCGTTCAATTAATTTACTTGAGAGATGCGGATTTGCACGTGAGGGAATACTTAAGAAATATGAAGTAGTTGCAAATGAGCATAAAGATTACTATATGTATGCACGAGTTTTATAAGAAAAGTCTGTCATTGCAAGCAGGCTTTGCCTACGTGGCAATCTCATAAAGCAAACTCCTGAGATTGCTTCGTCGAAACTTTCAGTTTCTTCTCGCAATGACGAAAAACTGATTTATACAATATAATATTAAAAAAGAAAAATTGATGGTAGTAGAAGTTAATAAAAAAGAATTAATTTGTTCATTTTGCAGTAAAAAGCAGTATGAGGTGAAAAAATTAATAGCAGGTCCCGCAGTATTTATTTGCGATGAATGTATAAATTTATGCATGGATATAATGGAAGAAGAAAGTAAAATTGCATTAAAGCAAATTACCTCCACCATTCCGACTCCACAAAAAATATGTTCAGTTTTAAATGATTATGTAGTTGGTCAAGATCAAGCTAAGAAAGTTTTAGCAGTAGCAGTATATAATCATTATAAAAGGCTCGAATATGTCCAATCAGGCAATAATGATGTTGAACTTAATAAATCCAATATTTTGTTAATTGGTCCTACCGGTTCAGGTAAAACTTTGCTTGCTCAAACACTTGCTAAAATTTTAGATGTACCTTTTACTATGGCTGATGCTACCTCTTTAACGGAAGCTGGTTATGTTGGTGAAGATGTTGAGAATATTCTGCTTAGATTACTTCAAGCCGCCGAGTTTAATGTCGCAAAAGCTCAAAAAGGAATAATTTATATCGATGAAGTTGATAAGATTGCTAGAAAGGCCGAAAACCCTTCAATTACTAGAGATGTATCAGGGGAGGGCGTACAACAGGCACTACTTAAAATTATGGAAGGAACAGTTGCTTCCGTTCCTCCGCAAGGTGGTCGAAAACATCCGCAGCAAGATTTCGTGCAGCTCGATACCTCAAATATTTTGTTTATCTGCGGTGGTGCTTTTATGGGAATTGATAGCATCATAACTTCTAGAACAAATAATAGTTCTATAGGTTTTGCAGCGAATGTAAATATTGACAAAGAAAAAATTAACAGAGAAATTTTTAAATCTTTAGAGATTGAGGATCTAACAAAATTTGGCTTAATTCCTGAATTTATTGGGAGATTACCAATCGTTACAACCTTAGATGATTTAGATAAAGAAGCTTTAGTTACAATTTTAACTAAGCCAAAAAATGCTATAATAAAACAGTTTAGAAAACAATTTGAGCTTGATGAAGCTGAGTTAATAGTTGAGGATTCTGCATTAGAAGCTATTGCTGAAAAAGCTTTAGCTAAAAAAACTGGAGCAAGAGGACTTCGTTCGATAATTGAGCATCTTTTACTTGATAGTATGTATAAAGTCGCTGAGTTAAAGAAACAACGTGTTACTATCACGGAAGATGTAGTTAAGGGGCTAATAGAGCCAATAATTACTTCTATTATTACTCCAGCAGCAAAATTAAGTAAAAAGCAAGCAGCTGTTGAAGATATACCGGCTTAATTGTCATTCCTGCGTGATCCACGCAACAATGCCCCCGCATGATAACACTGGGGGCGTTTTTAAGCCATGCAACAATGCTAACTTAGATTTCTCCTAAGACATTGCACTCTTCTATAATACCTTGAGAATTTATAGTTGTTTCAAAATTTACCGGATATCCTTCAAATTTTAATGCTGCTTCAAAAAGTTCAAGATTTTCTGGAGCAGTAATATTTTTTGCAATTTCTTTAATGAAATCTTTATTGTCAATCTCTATCTCTTTGCCCTTTACGATCTCTCTGTTCTTAATTAAAGTTCTAGTAATTTTAAAAAATTTGTTAGAAACAGCTTTTTGTATAAAACTGTTCATTTGATTACTCTCGATAGATATTTTATTATCCGTACAATATTCAAACAATGATTCGATAATAGGAATTAAATGATTGATGTGGCTATAGTTTTCCGGACAGTTAATAATAGACGATATTAACAGAAAGGATAAAAATGACAGATATAAAACCAAAGGTATATCCAGCTGAATTTAAAGAATCAGCGATTAA